>JAJRTC010000259.1 GCA_024278445.1 Nitrospirota bacterium | reverse complement strand
GTTTTCACGAAGGACCCAACTTCCTCGTCATTGATCCGGAAGAATGCATTGACTGTACATTATGCGAACCGGAATGCCCCGCCAACGCCATTTTTGCAGAAGATGAACTCCCGGCCGACCAGGAACAATTTATAGAATTAAACGCCGAACTTGCAAAGGAATGGCCCGTCATCACAGAAGTCAAAGACCCTTTGCCGGATGCTGACGACTGGAATGGCAAGCCCGGCAAACTTGACCTATTAGAAAGATAACCCGATAACGCCATGCTCACCGGCAGACTAAAGTGCCGGTAGAGCTATTTGTTAGCGCCTTTTTGATGAGCCACATACTCATCAAGCAATTGCCGAATCATCTTCTGATATTGCATGTGGTGCTTTTTTGCTGCTTGCTTGAAGTAGGCCACACTCTCCGAACTTAGCGAAATTGTAACCTTTGTGTTTTTGCTTTTGACAGCAAGCTCTGCCGGTGATGGCAGAAAGTCTGCGATTAACTTGACTTCACCAACCGGCTCATCACTATATTGAATTTGTTTGCTCATAGATTTTCCTGCCCTTGCGCCAATAACCTGCACCGATAATTCGAATGCACCCGGAACGATAGGTAAACCGAACTGTCAGAACTCCATTCTTCTCTTGATCCAGACCGAAGCAATAATACCGCTTTTCCTGTTTACTATGAGCCAAATCTTCGGCAATAACGCGATGCTCATCAAGGAAAGCATATTGTGCCTCATAGAAGGAAACCCCGTGTTTTTGCTGATTCTCAAAGTTTTTGGCCTCGTCCCATTCGAAGTTCGATTCGCTCATAGGGAAAGAATAGCATCAATATGGCTATTTAGCCATATTCAAGACCTGCAGCAATAACCAAAACCCATCAAAACAAACACCGCCCCCACTTAAAAACCAGGTTTCCCGACACTCACGGCAACCACCCCTCCTAACGCCACTTTTTTCCGTATTCTCTCCCCCCCACCATCCTCCAAGGCTCTGCTATACTCACATTTATTTGCACAAAAGGAATAAATAATGAAACCACATAACATCCGCATAATCACTACACTTCTGCTAAGCCTAACCCTGACAGCCCCTGCATTCGCAGACGAACACAAAAGCTACGGCGAGCGCGTCACCCACAAAGCCATTAACGGCCTGGCCAACATTGCACTCTCTGCGCTGGAAATTCCTAAAAACATCATCAACACCACCAACCAGAGCAACATTTTTTACGGCCTGACCGGCGGCCTGGCCAAAGGCATTATCAACATGGTTGGCCGCACAGCCACCGGCACCACCGACTTAGTCACCTCTCCCCTGCCCACGCGCCAAATCGTAGAACCGGCCTACCCATGGCAAGACTATTTTGAAAAAGACACCAGCTACGGCCAGATTTTCAAAATGGACACCCAAACCGACCCACAACACGACTAACCCCCCCAAACCTCTCATTCCCAGACGCTCCAGCGTCATGTGACGTACAACGTCACTGAATACATTCCCACGCCAAAGCATGGGAACGAGAGGAGCCCTCGTTATTTTTTTCTCGTTTTCTCGTTCCCACGTTATACGTGGGAATGCATACCAAGACGCTTCAGCGTCGCGTTCTGACCCTTTTAAAAGTCCGACTGCCAAAATGGCCTAATAATTGCTTAGTAATCATTTTTCTTTCCTGTAAGCAATTATGAAACATAACACTTTATCGATGACATTTCTGGGACTGATTGCCAGTAGTTTGTTTATCGCGATCACCTATAAAGGCACCGGTCTCAACATCATCAACCTGACAGTCAGCAGCCTGCTCCTGATGATAACTGCCGCCATCGCCCTGTATTACAATCTTCGTCAAGCATCACAGCTAATCATTCGCCTGCCCGAGTTGCTCGCCACCCTGACAATCCCCTGGCTATTTGCCACCATCCTCTGGAGCCAGGCACCATTGCTATCTTTTTATACCGCCTGGATTATTAGCGCCTTCCCGTTTGCCTTCTTGCTCCGTGGCTGGTTAAAACCCTGGGTCAGCGACCAACAACTCCTCACCTTGCTCCTTTTGGTAATAGGCTTTTACGCATTCTGGGCAACCGGAGAATTTTTAAACACAGCCCAATCCACACATGGCCCGATGATTTATCAAGGTAATTTTGGTGCGTTATTCGCCGCAGGCCTACTCCCTGTCAATGCCTTTTATTTACTCAGCCCAGGAAAAAACGGACAAAAACGCTACTTATTATTCACCGCCCTGCTAAGCATTGCCCTATTCTCCACCTATTCGCGCGGCTCCATGTTGAGCTACCTGATAACCTTACCGGTCTTACTCTATCTAGCCTACCGCAGCAGCCAACTTACCCCCGCCAAAGCCATTCGCTTATGTCTAACAGTTACCCTCTCCTTCCTGCTCATATACGGCTACGCAAAAGGGATGGGCGGGCAAGACATGGCCGACAAAACAGCACTGACAAACGGCACCATTCCCGGCATCAGCTCCATCAATGCCCGACTAATGCTTTACCAGTCCATGTTACAAATGGTTCAAGACTTCCCTTTTCTTGGTAGTGGCATTGGCAGTTTTGCCGCAATCTATCCACAATATCGTAACCCCGCTGAAGTCTCAGGTGGCTATTTTGGCCACAATGATTATTTGCAATTTTTACACGAAGGCGGCCCAATTCTACTACTGTTAGCCCTGCTTCCTTTAATCCTGATCGCTCGCCTGTTGCGTCATAACCTTCAGCCACATCCTCAATCAACAACTCCTGCATTGCTAACCAGCGCATTAGCATTAGCCGCCGCCACCTTCTTTATTCATGCAGCCGCCGATTTTATCTTCTACCATATAGGCTTAAATATACTCGCCGGTTTCTTCCTGGCACTGGCCTACCACTCATCCTGCAAACCTAAACCGCTTTACGTCCTACCTCTCAGCGAAGCCAAACTGTTTAGCGCTTTAGCCCCACTCTGCCTGAGCTTGGCCTGGGTAACTCTGGCCATCAACAGCTACATCACCGCTAACATGGAATTTCAATCGGATTGGTTTGGCACCCGCGACAACCAAAAACTCAACGCCGAAACCATACTTTTTTATCACCAGCTCAATCCAAACCACCCCTCCCCCCTACTGCGCCTGACAGAGCTTTATCACTACCAGGCCCTGCATGATCCTGATAACCAACAAAAACAAAAAATTATCAATAAAGCCTTCGGCTATACATTACAAATGCTCCAGCAATCTCCCACATACAGCCGTTACTATTTAAAAATGGCGCAATTGGTACAAAACTTTCCAGACCATGAAAACGAAATCCGGCTAAAAATGATTCCCGCCCTGCTTCCGCCAAGCGACGAACCTTTTGCCGAACAACTCTTAAAACACGCCCACAGGCTAGACCCAACCTCTGAAATGGCCAGTATTGACCTGGCCCTGTATTATCAAAGACATCAACACCCCCAAAAAGCCTTGCAAGTATTAAAACAATCCACCCGCTGGTTTAACACGCCCGGCATACGCAGCCTTTCACCCCAGGATGAATCGAGACAACGCTATCAACGCATGATCAAACAGCATATTCAAGTGCTGGAGAAACAAATCTCTCATCCTCACGATTAAGCTACCTTTTCTCGTTCCCACGTTATACGTGGGAATGCATACCTTGACGCTCCAGCGTCACGTGACGTGCAACGTCACTACAGGCATTCCCACGCCGGCAGCTACCGACATCCTGCCTTACGCTGCACTGGCACATCCCTGTGCGGCGACAGCTACCGGCTTTTCTCGTTCCCACGTTGCACGTGGGAATGCATACCCTGACGCTCCAGCGTCATGTGACGTACAACGTCACTAAATGCGTTCCCACGTCGGCAGCTACCGGCTTCCTGCCTCTCGCTGCACTTGCACATCCCTGTGCGGCGGCAGCTACCGGCTTTTCTCGTTCCCACGTTGCACGTGGGAATGCATACCCTGACGCTCTAGCGTCATGTGACGTGCAACGTCACTACAGGCATTCCCACGTATAACGTGGGAACGAGAGGAACGTCACTATGGACACCCCATAAAAAATGACTCTGACCCTTTTTTAAAAATAATTAAACTATGTTATTTAACACAAAAAAATTGTGCCATATGCCGCAGTTTTTTATTTTTAGCTCCACACCAACCCTCATTCTCTGCTCGCTAATGCAGAACAACACATTTTCCTAAAAAATAATTTCTTTGTTGTCATGATAAAAAATCAATCGCTTAGCTAACAAATCTCAATACAAGCTAAAGAAAAACGTTATTTTTATGCCAAAAACAAAAAACTGGCACACTCCCTGCATTAAATACTGTGTCTAACAAGTTCGTTCATTTCAGGGAAGATGAACACCGGGACGGTGGATAGATAACGGAGCTTACATGAACATGGGGGAAGGGCCTCCCCCCCCGCTGTCGGGCGCTCTCACCAGCAACAGGCAGCGGACTCGTTAGTGTTCACTTAAACATTAACTAACGATATGGGAGAAACCCTTTCATGAAATATTATAGCTCTAAAGCGCGTCAGGCAGGTATGACGCTGATCGAATTAACCGTTGTTTTACTGGTCTTGATTGGTCTGGCCGGTTTGATGATTCCGTATGTGGCTGGATTTATCAGCAAAACGCATGATGCAACAGGGGATAGCAACCTGGGCCGCTTGAACAGCACCATCCAGCGTTTTCAGACTACTTCTATGAAGTTCCCAAATGATTTGCAAGCGTTGGCAGATTCAACAGGTACAACTTATCCCAAGCTGATGAATACAAACGCTTCCGTATATGTTCCAACCACTTATACAGTGGGTCAAGCAGCTAATGCGATTCAAATTGCCTCGCTTAAAAATGCCGGTATCACCAGCATCATGGATTTAGGTACAGGCAGCCCAAGTGCTACGTTTAATGCCGCTGGCTCTCCAATCTCGTTGACTTCTGGTGGTAATGTCATTGGTGTCTTAACAGTAGGTTTAGGTGCTGAAACAGCTGTAGGTACAGATAACTATGCCTCTATTGAAAAGCATTTAGCCGATGCTTTTGGGCGCAAACCGTCTAAATTCAATGCGACTTGTAACGACTATGTCATTTTGGGCATTGGT
>JAJRTC010000258.1 GCA_024278445.1 Nitrospirota bacterium | reverse complement strand
TCCAACCATGTTCTCCGTGGTATAGACCGGAATAAACTTCCTCCCGTTATGAACCGCAAAAGTGTGCCCAACAAAGTCCGGCGTTATTGTAGACCTGCGAGACCAGGTTTTAATAATTTTTTTCTCGCCCCTCGCATTCATCGCTTCAACTTTCTTCTCAAGAGAAGGTTGTATGTAGGGTCCTTTTTTTAGAGAACGAGCCATCTAGTTTTCCTTACTTGCGCTTTTTGACAATAAGTTTGTCAGAAGTTTTTCTAACCTGTCTAGTTTTATATCCCTTGGTCGGCTTACCCCACGGCGTAACCGGATGGCGTCCGCCGGAAGTTTTGCCCTCACCACCGCCATGCGGATGATCTACAGGGTTCATGGCTACGCCGCGCACCTTCGGACGGTGCCCCAACCATCTGTTTCTGCCAGCCTTACCAATAGAGACAGCCTCCTGAATGGCGTTGCCAACGGAACCTAAAGTAGCCATGCATATTATTGGTACCTTGCGTACCTCGCCTGAGCGAAGCCGTAAAAGGGCCATTTTCCCTTCTTTCGCCATAAGCTGGGCCGAAGCGCCAGCCGCACGAATCATCTGCGCTCCACGACCAGGGCGAAGCTCCACACAATGGATAATCGCGCCCAAAGGAATCGATTTTAACTGCATCGCGTTGCCGGGGCGTATCTCAGCTCCCTCACCTGATTGCAAAGAGTCTCCGACTTTTATCTCGCCAGGCGCGATAATATATCGTTTTTCACCGTCAGCATAATGCAACAGTGCGATATTGGCCGACCTGTTAGGATCGTATTCAATAGAAGCGACGAGAGCCGGAACGCCAGCCTTGTCACGCTTGAAGTCTATTACTCTTATATGTCGTTTGTGTCCGCCGCCTAGCCTGCGAACCGTGATACGACCAGTATTATTCCTTCCGGAAGAACGCTTTTTTGATTTTAAAAGGCTTTTTTCAGGCTCGGTTTTAGTTATTTCTTTAAAGTCAAGCCCTGCCCTGCTCCGCAACCCGGGAGAAGTCGGTTTATATTTTTTGATTCCCATATTAAAAAGTCCTGTTATACCTGATCAAAAACTTCAATGTTATCGCCTTTTTTCAACGTAACAATAGCCTTTTTCCAGTCGGGTCTTTTCCCTACATGTCGGCCAATACGTTTTTCTTTACCTGTCACATTTATAATATTAACCTTCGCAACCGAAACCTTAAACGCTTCCTCAATCGCCGCTTTAACTTCAATTTTGTTAGAGCGTGCATCGATGGCAAACGTTATTTTGTTCAGCTTTTCCTTAGCGTCCGTAGCCTTTTCAGTAATTACCGGACGCCTTATAATGTCAAATGGGCTTTTCATTTCTTAAGTCTCTCCTGAATAGCGGCAAGAGATTCCTCTGTCATCAAGACATGATCCGCATATAAAAGATCATACACATTCACGCCCTGAGCATGAATGAGCTTAACAGAAGGGATATTCCTGAAGCCAAGCGCAACGTTTTTGTTCGGCTCATCGAGAACAATGAGAGTTTTACCCGCAAGTTCAAGAGCTGAAAGTGCCGCAACGGCCTGCTTTGTTTTTGGCTCGGAAAGTTCAAATTTATCTATAATCATTACGGCTTTGTCGGTTATCTTGGCACTCAACGCACACCGTAAAGCGGCCGCACGCGCCTTTTTGGGAAGCTTGAACGAATAATCTCTAGGCTTCGGAGCAAAAGTAACACCACCACCACGAAAGATAGGCGACCTTTTGGACCCGGCCCTTGCGCGGCCAGTCCCCTTCTGCGCCCATGGTTTTGCACCGCCACCACGAACTTCATGGCGAAATTTTGTACTTTTTGTTCCGGCTCTGCGGGAAGCCATCTGGCTTACCACCATGTCGTGAAGCAAACCTTTTTTCACTTCCGTTCCAAAAATGGAAGGATCAAGTTCCACGTCTCCGACTTTATTTTTACCGCTGTCTAGAATATCTATGTTCATAATTTATCTACCGCCCCTCTTGGAAGCTTTAAGCGGGTTAACAAACTTGGCTTTTGTATCGCCTACAACCGCTTTCTTCCTGCGGTCACTCCGCTCGATAAGAACCATACCGCCATTAGGGCCGGGTATACCACCGCGAACCAGAAGCAGGTTTTTTTCAGGATACGTTTTTTCAACATGCAGGTTTAACGTTTTCACATTCTCAGCGCCAAAATGGCCCGGAAGTTTCGTTCCCGCTAAAACACGGCCAGGATATTCACACATGCCGATAGAACCCGGATGCCTGAAATGTTCATGGGAACCACGCGTCGCCGGAGCGCCACCAAAACCATAACGTTTAACAACGCCGGCAAAACCACGCCCTTTGCTAACACCAGTGATGGAAACAAAATCAACACCTTCAAAGATGCTGGTTGTAACCGTATCACCTTCTTTAACCTCGTCACCGTTCTCCAAAGGAAACTCACGAAGGTAGCGCAATGGTTTTACATTTGCCTTGGCAAAATGCTCACGTTGCGGCTTTGCAACCTTGTTTTTATCCTTTTTCTCGATTGTGTCAAACCCGATTTGAGCGGCGCTATAGCCATCTCTCTCAACGGTTTTGACCTGCACAACAGGGCAAGGCCCCGCTTCGATTACCGTAACGGGAATCTCGTCACCCTTATCGTTAAAGATTTGGGTCATTCCAACTTTTCTACCGATTATACCCTTCATGGCCTTAACTTATTTTAAAGTTTAATTTCAATATCGACACCGGACGACAAGTCCAGCTTCATCAATGCGTCGACAGTAGTAGGAGAAGGCTCGACAATGTCGATAACCCTTTTGTGTGTCCTTATCTCAAACTGTTCACGCGACTTCTTATCTACATGAGGAGAGCGCAACACAGTCCATCTGTTCCTTACAGTAGGCATTGGTATGGGGCCAATGACCCGCGCGCCGGACCGTTTCACGGTCTCAACTATCTCTTGCACACCTTGATCCAGAACCCTGTGATCGAAGGCTTTTAGCTTAATCCTGATTTTCTGTCCGGCTGTCAACATTACTTTTGTATTCCTTCTAGTCTAAGATTTCGGTTACGACACCGGCTCCAACGGTTCTGCCACCTTCACGAATGGCAAAACGCAACTCTTTCTCCATCGCAATAGGAGCTATCAACTCTCCCTCTATGCTGATGTTATCACCAGGCATCACCATCTCTACTCCCTCAGGCAACGTAACTACTCCCGTTACGTCGGTCGTACGGAAGTAAAACTGCGGACGATATCCCTTAAAGAAAGGTGTGTGACGACCACCCTCCTCTTTCGTCAATATATAAGCCTCGGCCTTGAACTTCTTGTGAGGTGATATCGAACCAGGTTTCGCACACACCTGACCACGTTCAACATCTTCTCGTTTCGTGCCACGCAACAGCAAACCAACGTTATCGCCAGCAAAACCCTCGTCCAGTATCTTGCGGAACATCTCAACGCCGGTAACCGTAGTCTTCTGCGTTTCGCGAATACCAGATATCTCTATCTCGTCACCTGTGTTGATCTTGCCACGATCAATACGACCAGTAACAACCGTGCCACGACCGGATATCGTAAATACATCCTCAACAGGCATCAAAAATGGCTTGTCCAAAACACGCTTCGGCTCAGGAATATAGCTGTCAATTGCCGCCATAAGCTCCATTATGCAAGCGTTCGATGCCTCATCCTCAGGGTTCTCCAATGCCTTCAACGCTGAACCCTTGATAATAGGAGTATCGTCTCCAGGAAAATCGTACTTATCAAGAAGCTCACGAACCTCAAGCTCAACCAACTCCAACAGCTCAGGATCGTCAACCATATCTACCTTGTTCAAAAACACAACGATGTAAGGAACACCAACCTGACGAGCAAGCAAAATATGCTCGCGCGTTTGAGGCATCGGGCCGTCAGCCGCGGAAACAACTAATATAGCGCCGTCCATCTGAGCCGCACCCGTTATCATGTTCTTTACGTAATCAGCATGACCAGGACAATCAACATGCGCATAGTGGCGATTCTCGGTTTGATACTCAACGTGAGCAGTCGCTATCGTTATACCGCGCTCGCGCTCCTCAGGAGCCTTGTCTATCTCGTCAAACGGAATGTAATCTGCCAAACCCTTACGGCTCAACACCTCCGTTATCGCGGCTGTTAACGTGGTCTTACCATGATCAACGTGGCCTATCGTACCGACGTTTACGTGCGGCTTAGACCTGTCAAACTTTTCCTTTGCCATTACCTACTCGTGCCCTCCCGATCTTTCGTAAACTTTATACATTTATTATTAAGACGCCACTTTGTCGGCCTGTTTGCCGGTAAACTTGGCGATAATCTCTTCTGAAACAGTTTTCGGCGTCTCTTCGTAGTGGCCGAACTGCATTGTGTATGTTGCACGTCCCTGTGACATGGAACGAACATCCGTAGCATAGCCGAACATGCCGGACAACGGAACAGTAGCTTTTATAACCTTGGCGTTTGAACGTTCACCCATCTCAAGGACTTTGCCACGACGTGAGCTTAAGTCACCCACGACATCACCCATATATTGCTCAGGGGTAACAACCTCGACATCCATGATAGGCTCAAGCAAAACAGGTTTTGCTTTTTTAACACCATCTTTAAACGCCATGGAACCTGCCACGTGGAACGCCATCTCAGACGAATCTACCTCGTGGTACGATCCGTCATAAAGTGTGACTTTTACGTCCACAACGGGGAAACCCGCCAGAACGCCAGTGTTTAGCGCCTCTTCCATCCCTTTTTGAACGGCAGAGATATATTCTTTCGGTATCGAACCGCCTGTAATATTGTTAACAAACTCAAACCCGCCACCGGTCTCCATAGGCTCCATTTCTATCAGAACATGTCCATACTGGCCACGCCCGCCAGACTGACGAACGAACTTGCCTTCCGCCTTGGTATGATTACGAATTGTTTCACGATAGGCGACCATCGGTTTGGACACATTGGCGTCGACGGAGAACTCTCTTCTTAACCTGTCAACCAGGATATCGAGATGAAGCTCACCCATGCCGGCAATCAGAGTTTGCCCCGTTTCATGATCTGTACTAACTTTAAAGGTAGGATCCTCTTTTGCAAGTTTCATCAAACCTTCAGAAAGTTTTTCCTGCTCAGGTTTACTCTTGGGCTCAATGGCAACCTGAATAACCGGGTCGGGGAAATCCATCGACTCAAGGATTATCGGATCGGAATCAATACAAAGAGTGTCGCCGGTAGTAGTGGCTTTAAGGCCAACTGCGGCAACGATATCACCAGCCAGGGCTTCTTTTATTTCTTCACGTTTATTGGCGTGCATCCTGAGGATGCGGCCTATGCGCTCTTTTTTACCTTT
>JAJRTC010000257.1 GCA_024278445.1 Nitrospirota bacterium | reverse complement strand
GTAGGAAAATATAATGCCACGAACAAAACATACCCGGCAAGAACACTGGATGAAACCAACCCGCCTGCCAGAACCGAAAAGAATTTAAAGGCGTTTTCATCCACACCAATAGATGATAGCATTATGGGTACTTCCAATAACTTGGGAGAGGAAGTATATTACGATTATTGCATGGGGTGTCATCACCAGACGTTAGAGGCTTTCGGGCCGGCTCTGCGTGATATTGCGCGAAAACGAACGAGATCGCAGATTCAGGCCCACATACTGGCGCCTAAATCCAGCGCTCCGGCGTTGGGTTACAAAAACAACTCCATGCCAAGAATAGTGTTAAGCAACAGGGAACTCGAAGCGATTACAGATTATATAATCAGCTATAAGTAACGGCAGGGAATATGTTCAGGTTAAGCTCGTATATAAAAATGCTGAAGTCGGTAACGCCGGCTAACGGTGCAAGTTGCCACACGAAGCCAAGTACCAGGAAAAAAAGCCCCATAGTCATATGGAACCTGACGCGATACTGCAACCTGGAATGCGTGCACTGTTATTCGTCTTCCAAGGCGCGTAATTTTAACAATGAGCTTTCCACCGAGCAGGCCTTCAAGGTTGTGGGCGACCTGAAAGAGGCTGGTGTTCCGGCCCTGATACTCTCAGGCGGAGAGCCGCTTCTTCGCGATGATACGCTCGATATAGCCAAAAGGGCCAGAGAGGTCGGCATTATAACCTCGCTTTCCACGAACGGCACCCAAATTGACGAGCAAATGGCAGACAGGGTTGCCGAGGCAGACTTCTCCTATGTAGGAATAAGCCTGGACGGAATGGAAGAAATTCATGACCGGTTCAGAGGTCTTAAAGGCTCCTTCAAGCTTGCGGTAAACGGCCTGAGGCGGTGCAAGAAGCGCGGCCTGAAGGCAGGAGCGCGTTTTACGCTTACAAAATTAAACATTGAAGACCTTCCGGCGATTTTTGATTTCGCCGAGAGTGAAAAGGTAGACAAACTATATCTTTCGCACCTTGTATATTCCGGTAGAGGACAGGCCAATAGCGCAGAAGACTTAGAACCTGCCGAGACACGGGAGGTAATGGAATACGTTATAAACAAGGCGATCTACTATGTAGAGAACGAAATTCCAATTCAGATAGTAACTGGCAATAACGACACTGACGGTGTTTTACTTTATCTTCATATGAAAGAGAAAAACCCTGCATCGGCTAAAAGACTTTTGCCAATGCTCAAAAGGTCAGGCGGCAACAGCGCCGGAATAGGGATATCAAACATAGATCCGGTTGGCGATGTTCATCCAGACCCACTCACATCCTCCATAACCCTTGGCAACGTAGCCAGGAAATCGTTTGGAGACATATGGTTCAACTCAGACAATCCTGTTCTCAGGCGGCTCCGGCAACTTCCAAGAGAGTTAAACGGCAGATGCGGCGATTGCACGTGGATTTCCGTATGTGGCGGGAACGCACGCGTCCGCGCACAGAGAGATACCGGCGACTTTTGGGGAAGCGACCCTGCCTGCTACCTGAGCGACGAGGAGATACAGGTTAAAATGGCATATGCGATCTAGAACTCTTTTCATTCTTCTCACAGTTTTTTTTCTCGTAAGCCCGGTTAAAAATAGCAACGCGGGTGACTGGGGCACAGGCGCGCTCATGGTTATTATCGAACGAGAAACCAGTAGCGTTCTCGTTTTAGACTCGGCGCAAAACGATAAAGTCCTCGGCAGAATTGAAGGGCTTGGGCTTTTGCATCACGCCACTATCTCGTTTTCCCGCGATGGACGTTACGGATACGTTATTAGCCGCGACAGCCTTTTAAGCAAAATAGACCTTATAAAACTTAAGCTTGTAGCACAGATAAAAGTTGGCGAGAGCGCCGTTGGGCTGGCCGTTACGCAGGATGGTAAATATATCGCCGTTAGTAACTACAAACCGGGCAATATCACCATCGTTTCCAACGAAACTTTCAAAATAGTCAAAACTATCGACGCGGACAAGTCCAAAACGGTCGGCCTTGTAGACGCGCCGGACGACAAGCTGGTACTTTCTTTAATGGACGCAAACGAGATATGGATAATAGACACCTCCACTGAGGATTTTCCGGTTGTCAAAAAATTAAAAAATGTCGGGGTCAAACCTTATGACGCGCTCATAACGCCCGATGGCAGATACTACATGGCAGGTTTTTTCCACTCTCCGTGGATCGGAATGGTAGACCTTTGGAACCTGGATAAAGGAATTCGCAAAATCCCTCTCCCTGTTCCGGACGATAAAAAAGGACAACCGCCAGTTTTAAAGATTCCGCATCTTGAAGGGTGGATAATGGCTGGCGGCAACCTTTATGCGCCTGTTATAGGCGGTTCAGGTTTAGCCGTGATAGACCCTGCGACGTGGAGAACAAAAAAGTTTATTCCGCTTTTGTCCTACCCTGTTTTCGCTATGGCAAGACCCGACATGCGTCAGATATGGGCAAACTTCGTTATGGGAGAGAACAACGACGCAGTTCAGGTCGTAGACGTCAAAACACAAAAAGTGGTGAAGACCTTAAGGCCGGGAAAGAAAATTTTCCATATGAACTTTTCACCTAAAGGCAAAAAAGTATACTTTTCCTCTTATGGCGACGACAAGGTGGCTATCTACGATACCAAAACCTTCAAACTGCTAAAAGAGATACCGGTAAAAAAACCATCCGGGATTTTTTGCACAGACAGGGCGCATAAGTTTGGGTTGTAAGCCAAACTACCACCGGCTAATCTGCGATGTCACTTTTGAACGGCGCAAGGCCCGGCAGGTCAAAAGTATCGCGCCGTCACCCATCTTAGTTTGCACTCTGAGGCACAAGAGGGCTAAGCGTTTAAACTTTGTAACCGTTAGATTGTCACCCCGGAGAATTACTCTCTGCCTGTTCTTTTAAGGAAAGCTATTTTATTGGCATCTTCCATCTTCACGTCGAGAAGCTGAAGAGTTACAGGATATGGATTGTTGGTAATCTGGACTAGTCTGATCTTAAGATAAAGTTTTATAGCCTTGCCAAGACATTTCCCCCAACACGCCTGACTATGAAGCATCACCCGGCCCATCGCATTTGGGCGTCCATATTGTTTAACAAGCCCGTCCATTATTTGAGAAACGTCAGGAACATCCTGAAATATCGTAAGTCTTTCGATCCTGAAAACTTTCTTGCCAAGTTCATCGGCTGTAAAATAGATGGTAATAGGGCCTTCTTTAGCTTTATAGCCGATAAGATCACCTTTAACCTTAATGCCCTCAATCTTCAGCGAAGGGCTTACTTTCAAGGCCTCCTCCTCCGTCATATAAAGGCGGTATCCGGCTATATCAAACTTGGCAATATCGGGTATCGGGTCAGCTCCCGGACGGGTTCCGGCACTGGCAAACGCGGGAAGTGCAAGTAGTAACCCCAAGAGCAGAACGGACGACTTTGAAATATGAAACCATGAAATTTTCATTAAGCAACACCTTTACACAAAACGTGATAAAGGCCGCATTGTACACCAATCTTCATTGCAGGTGCCAATTTACCCACAAAACATGCAAGGAGACTGCATAAAAGGAAATAAATCAGCCGTGCAACCCGGAATCCATCACAAGAGCTTCAAAATGTTGAAGAACGGCTTCATCAAACTGCCCGTCGGATAGCTTCATGATCTCAAAAGCCTTGGCAAAATCGTAGGCTGGCTTGTATATTCGCCTGTCGGTTATAGCCACGAAAGCGTCTACTACGGCCGCCATTCGGGCCAGTTGCCCAACCTGTGCACCATGTGAACCATTAGGATACCCCATCCCGTCTGGCCGCTCATGGTGGTCTCGCCCTATTTCCATGACCTGATCGGGAGAGTTTGAGTATTGCCCAAGAATTTCCATCGTGTAATCTACATGTTTTTTGATTATCTGGTATTCACGTTTATCAAGAACCGAAGGTTTGTTAAGCACCTGAAGCGGCAATTTGACTTTACCAACATCATGCAAAAGGGCTCCCATAGTTATAACGGCAAGTTCGTCTCTTGAAAATTCGCCATACCCCCTCGCAAAAACCGACATGTAAACTCCAACACGCAACGAATGGACAAAAGTATAGTCGTCATGAGCCTTTAATGCTGTAAGCGCACTATCCACCAGGCCAAGTTCCAGCACGTTTAAAATCCTGTCACAACTATCTTTTACCAGTGCAAAAGGCAGGGTTCCATGCCCTTTTGTAGTCTCAAAAGCTCCTGTGAGGGCGTCGAGCGTAACTCGCAAAAGAGCTTCTTCTTTGGCGTTCAGCTTTCTCCACGATTGCTCGACACTGTGGTTAACCCACTTGTTAACTTTCCGCACCAGCTCCTCCGTATCAAACGGTTTTACGATAAAATCGTTACTCCCAACACTGATGGCGCTTTTTATAGTCTCCTTGTCGTTGAACGCGGTGAGCATTACTACGGGAGTATTTTTGGAGGGCCCGTCGCTTGATCTTATTTGCTCGAGCGCACCCAGACCGGAGAGAAACGGAATTTTCTCATCCATGAGTATTAGATCAAGGTGGTTGATCTTTGCGATTTCAACGGCACTTCTCCCATCGAAAGCCGCGAAGGTTTTATGGCCAAGCAGACCTACAACGCGTTCTATGCCACGTTGGATGATCGGCTCATCCTCGACTATTAAAACTTGTTTCATATTAGGGGGTCTTAAAAACTATTCGCCCATTATAATACAAAAATTATCGATTGTCTTTTTATTTAATAAGCTATTTTTCAAACTATTGTAAACTTTACCACTGCAATTAATTTTCTTAGAAATAGCATTGAAACAATACGAAGATTAACAACGATCTCACGCAAGATTCAGCAAGAGGCGGAAAAGAAAAACTAAAGGGAGCCTCTAAAAAGGGAGCGGTTCCGCAAGGCCCAAACGTAACGTATAGAAAAGCCTTGCGAAACCTGGTTTTTAGCCCTTTTCAACCAGCAACAGGTGCTGGCCGTTATATGGCTCGTTGGAAAGTATTTTATGCCCGTCGTTCTGAAGGCTTTTCGGCACATTCCGAATAGGAGAGCCGTCATCAAGAAGAACCTCTACCTGAACCCCGGACGGAGCCGTTTCCAGAACAAGCTTGACCTTTATGTAGTTGAACGGGCAGGCAACTCCGGTAAGATCCATCCTGTCGAGTTTAAGCGGTTTATGCTTCTCCTCTTCTACATTGCTCTGTGCGTTCATCCTGGTGTATGCCGCAAGACATATCTCCAGAAAACTTTCGGCAAGTTCAATAGAGTTTTTTGCGTCGTCGATGGAAACGCTGTCTCTATCGCCCTTAAAACCTGCCAAGGCGGGCTTATAGCTCTCCGGAACAAAGCCTCTTGTGATGATTTTGTTGTTAAAGTCGCGGGCCGTTTCCTCGTCAGACACGGGGTCTATTCCATATGTAACCAACAACGCCTTGGCAGAGGCCATATTGGCGTGATTGGTGTGGCGCAGAATAGCCGGAGCATCGCCGGTTTCCTTCTTGGCGGCAGAAATGTCGTGACGCGCCTGATCGAAATATCCATCGATCATATCTATGGCCGCACCACCGCACTCGCCCGGGCCCACGTCATCCAGGCTAAATTCTTTATCGGAATCCCAATCGAGATATGAATCTCTCGCGGTTGCATGGCTATCCATAGTGGTAAAGGTAACCAGCTCTCGCTCGAACCATTCGGATCCCAGCCTCTCGACAAGGGCGGATATAGTTTCGCCGTTAGCAAGTTCCTTATGGAACACCTGGGCGACGCGTGTAACGGCGTCAGGAACCTTTTTGGCCGGTATTTTTATGATCGGGACACTATATACAGGTTTCTCGCCTATAATAGAGCCGCCAAGATAAATCTGGTAATGCGGAACCAGCACACCGTTTATTTTTTTCGCAGATCCCTGAAGCCCGATATCCGCCGTGTGGGTGTGCCCGCAGGCGTTGGGGCATCCGCTAACGCTTACCCGAAGGTTTATGTCTCCCGCTATATCGTCAACTATTTCTTCGAGCCTTTTAGCAAGCCCTTTTGAATTCGTAATACCCTCGTTGCATGTGGAAGCCCCGTTACATGAAGCAACAAGCGGAGCTTTTACCAGAGGAAACGTTTTAAGTGCAAAACTGCGTATTTCGCCTGCCATAGCGTCGTCATCCGACGGGTCGTGCCCAGTTATGGCTATATCCGCATTTTTGTCTATGGCGGCTTTAGCGTTACTATATTCACCAAGAACGTTAGCCAGCCCTCTTAAATGTTCGGCAGAAAGATCACCCGTAGGCGCTTTTACAAGAAGACCGTGGGGAACCGCCCCTGTTTTAATAATCGCAAGTTCCGAAACAGTTACGCCTAACGAAACCTCGTCTTTTAATAGCGCAAGCTCTTCGCGGTAGAGCGAGATAAACTTTTCAATGCCGATACGCTCTATTAAAAATTTCAAGCGTGCGCGGTTCCTGTTGGCTCGCAAACCGTGACGATTAAAAACCTTAATGGCCGCCAACATTGAAACGTGAACCATGTCGTATGGCACAAAGTCGTCTATAGGTTGAGCAAAACGGGGCATGGCACCCTGCCCTCCGCCTGCGTATAATTTAAAGCCAAGCTTGTCGCCGTCTGGTGACTGTGTGGCTATGGCGGCGATATCGTCCGTCAAGCCACCCCAGCAACCCGCAGGCCTGCCGCAAAACGTTATTTTTAACTTACGCGGAAGGCCTTTATAGTAGTCAGAGCTTAAAAGGAAATTGGAAACTGCGGAGGCCACAGGCTCGACGTTAAAAATCTCACCACCCGGTTGCGAATGGTGATCGCATGTGTTTACGTTTCGTATAGTGTTGCCACCGGCACCAAGCGACATGACCCCGCCTTCAAGCAAAAGCTCAAGAATGGCAGGAGCGTCTTCATGTTTAACGAAGTAGTATTGAACGTCCTGGCGCGTAGTGAGGTGCGCCGTGCCGTTTGAATATTTTTCAGCCGCTAACGCCAGGGTCAGCAATATTTCCTTGTTCAGCACACCTGCGGGAATCTTCGTGCGGATCATGTAGAATTCTTTTTGGCGCTGGGTATAAATGCCAAGCCCGACGCGGGCAGACTTGAACTTGTCAGCGTCTACAAGGCCGTTGCGGTTTTTCTCGATAAGTTTTTTAAACTCTTCTATGGCGATAGCGCCCAACTCTTTTACATCCGAAACTTCCACGCTCATTATCCGACTCCATAAAAAAGAACTGCGGCAGACACGTTAAAGTGCGCCTGCCGCAGGGTTTTACAATTTCACCCGAAGGATTTAGACATCTTCCCTCTCACCTACCGCGGCTTTTAACGGTTGAGTGTGAATACCACACTCGCCACCGCATTTAGACGTATCAAGCCATCTGCCGGCACGTTCATTGTCGTCAGCCGTGATTTTTGTACACGGAGCGCATCCAAGCGACCTGTAGCCATGCCCGTAAAGCTCGTTCGTAGGAACTCCGAAAACAGCCAGATATTGCCAAACCTCACGCTCCTTAAAGAGAAGGATAGGGTTAAGTTTTATAAGGTCGACGTCGCGCTCTTCAATTTCCTTGTAATCGGTTCTGGTTCTGCCTTCGGTACAGCGAAGCCCGGTGATCCAGCAATCGACATCCATCTCCTCAACGGCCCTGCGGACAGGCTCGACTTTAAGTATCTGACAGCATTTATCGGGATCGGTTTCATAAAGCTTGCCGACGTCCTGGTCTGACTTGTATATTTTCAGGTTTTTGTCTGTCTCGACCAGATCGTACATGAACTTTATAGTCTCAGGCGGTTTGTAGGGAGTTGTAACGATAAACCCGCGCACACCGGGGTTAACCTTTTTGGCCAGATCCCACACGACCATGGAATCTTTTCCAAGGCTATTAGCCACAACCGCCTTGTCGCCATATTTTCCAAAGGCCCAAGCCAAAAGCTCCTTGGCTCGCTCAACCTTTTCGGCAAAATGAAGCGAATCTACCAGTTCCTTCAAATCGGTTTCCTGATCTATACCCAATGACATTTCTTTACTCCCTCCCACTGCTATGCTGTTTTCTACGCTTGGACTCCAAACTTTACCAATCCGACAATTCCGACCAAATCGATATGATTTATGAATTTTAAAGAAAAACCGTATACCTTGTCAACAGTTTATCTATTAAAAAGCGTTTATAAAGTTATTTATCAGATATATAGAGAATATAGACTTAGAGGCCACGCATTGATATAATAGTAATCCAATAGGAATTAAGGGAAATAGAAATGAAGTTCTCAGCAAGGTTTGAATATGCGCTACAGGCCCTTCTTTACCTGAAGTGCGAGCCAGACGAAGCGCCGGTCTCCGGTAGAGAAATGTCTGAAAAGCTGAACCTGCCATATCGTTTTTTAGAGCAAATACTCTCGGACCTGAAAAAAAGAGGGGTTCTAAGAAGCATACGAGGCCAGCACGGCGGCTACAAGCTAAACCTGGAACCTGAAGAAATTTCCATTTTTGACATCTACGAGGTTACAGACGGCAAGTTTGAGCCTTGGGACTGCTCCACGGCCGAGTCTGGCGACAGGTGCGGCCAGAACCATAACATGTGTGTGGTAAACATTTTTTATAGCGATTTCAAAAGCACTTTTAAAAGTCTTATGAAAAGCTACACGCTCGACAAGCTTTGCTCCGCCGCCATGAAGCTGAAAACAGAGGCTGTTAACAACAAAATAACCCACGCGCCCTCATCATAACCGCACACAAGAGCCGCCCTGCCCCGGCCCGGCAGGGTTAATCTATAACCTGTCTTATTATGTTTGCCAGTTCGTTGGGAGAAACAGGTTTCAGAACAAATTCCCTGATCCCCAGCTCTTTAATCGTCTCAGGCGTCAGGGTCTGGCTAAAACCTGAGCAGAGAATAACTGGTATATCGGGCCTGATTTCGATAATTTTTTCTACAAGCTCCACCCCGGTCATTTCCGGCATTGTTTGATCTGTCACGAGCAGATCAAAGGCGTAAGGGTCTTTTTTAAACTCCTCCAGCGCTTTAGACGGTTCCGTATAGGGTGAAACATGGTAACCGAGTTTGGAAAGCGCCTTCTTCCCGATTCTGGTTATCGTTTCCTCGTCATCTACAAAAAGAATGCGCTCGGTGCCTTTTACAGAAAACACCTGGGTTGGGCCTGCTGGTTTCCAATCCCTTGCCACAGTCGGCAGATAGATCGTGAAGGTTGTTTTTATATCTGGCTCACTTGCCACAAATATTGCACCATTCATTTTTTTAACCAGCCCATACGCAACAGAAAGACCCAGCCCCGTTCCTTCGCCCTTCTCTTTAGTTGTGAAGAATGGTTCAAAAACCTGCTCCATCGTTGCTTTGCCCATTCCATGTCCCGTATCACTCACGGTAAACCGTATATACTTCTTACCGACAACAAAATTGTCGTGTTTCGAAGCGGTGTCCTCATCCATAACTACGGGTTTAAGGGTAACGTCCAAAACACCGCCCCTCTTGCGCATGGCATGTTCGGCATTTGAACAGAGGTTAACCATAATCTGGCTTATATGCACAGGGTCGGCCAGAATATAACCGGAAGATGTGTCTATTTCACTTTTGATAGAGATCGTGGAGGGGATTGAAGCTCTCAGCAGTTTTAAGGATTCCTTCACCAGCAGGTGAGGTTCCACCGGAGCCAGAACCTCATCGCTGTAGCGAGCAAAGGTCAGTATTTGTTTAACAAGCTCCTTGGCCCGTTCAGAAGCTTTAAGTGCGTCGTCTATATACTCGCGGGCTTCACTTTTACTGTCGATACTATAGGCCGCCATTTCGGTGTAACCTATTATAGCCGAGAGGATGTTGTTAAAGTCGTGGGCGATACCGCCGGCCAGCACACCGATAGCGTCCAGCTTCTGTGCCTGCTGAACCTGGTGCTCAAACTCAAGCTGTTGGGTGATGTTACGTTTAACGCCAACAAAGTTAACAATTTCACCGGCGGCATTAAGTATGGGGGTGATTGTTGCATCCTCAATATAAATCTCACCACTTTTATTACGATTATGGAAACAACCTTTCCATACCTTGCCGGACTTTATAGTGTCCCACAAATTTTTGTAAAACGCCTCGTCCTGCTTGCCACTTTTAAGTAAGCGCGAATTCTGCCCAAGAACTTCATCCGCCGAATATTCCGTCACCTTTTCAAAAGCCTTGTTTACATACTCTATGGCACCGTCCGGGCCGGTTATCACAACCGCCTCTTCGGTCTGGTTTATCGCCGCAACGAGCCTCGCTCTCTCACTTTCAACCTGCCTTCGCTCCGTTATATCCGTCAACATCAAAACGGCCCCGACAAACTCTTCATCGTCAAACATAGGCACACCGCTGACAGACAAGAAAACCTCCTTGCCATAAATCGATTTGAACGGAAACTCGGTAAATATTTTCTCGCCTAGAAGCATTCCCTCCATAAAGCGAGGCAGATTTGTTTCCTTGACTGAGGGCAAGTCGGTTATCTTCATCCCTAAAGCTAAAGACTCCTCCCCCTCAGGCACACCGACTATTCTTTTTATTTCCGGATTTTCATATGTAATTCTAAAGTCCTTGTCAAGCAGGATGATACCGGCCGGGGAATTCTCTACCATCCTCTTGTGTGTCACAAACAGCGCCCTGTATGCGCTCTCCGACATGCGGAGGTTCTCCTCCGCCCTTTTGCTGGAGGTTATATCCGTAGCGATAATAGAGGCGGCTACAATTTCATCACCAACCTTAACCGCTCCCATACGAATCAGATACCAGAGGTCTGAATCATCAACATTTCTGGCTTTTGCTTCATAGGAACATGGCATGCCCGTAGCAAATACGTCTTTAACGCTTTTTTCGCATTTGTCATGATATGCAGGATCGACAAAATCCTTAATCCCGCCACCACGGGTTAACGCCTCCCACCTGCCTCCCTGGAGGTTTGTATATAGTATTTCCCTGCTACTATTAACTATCATGACCACGTCGGGAGTATTTTCCATGAACGAGCGCCACTTCGACTCAGCCTCTGAAAAAGCAACCAACGCCTTATCCCGTTCAGATATTCTTTTTTGAACGTTTCGGGAACCTATACCGATGGCCAAAAGCCCTAAAAACCATATGGAACTAAACGCCATCAACTCGTTTTTGACCGACCGCCATTGCATTCTTTCAAAACGATCCATTTTAACCGCAACCGACACACCTCCAGCTACATCACCAACCCCGTACCCCTGATGGTCGTGACATCCCATGCATTCTTGCTCCGCAATAACCGGACGCATCAGCCGTAAGCGTTTTTCACCGTTTACCTCGGTGAAGTCATATACCTCCTTCTTTCCCGTCCTGAATTCCAGAAGGGCATTACGCTCCCATTCGTCTGGCGCGTTAATAGGGTTTGTTATGGTGAGGCTGGTAAGGTGGCCGACAATGCTTTTTTTATCTTTTAAGGACTCATTGAAGTTACGAACCATGTAGGCTGGGTTCATCAAGGTCAACCGCATGCCGGAAGGGGTTTGTATATCTCTTTCCTTGACGTTGGTAAGATACGGGTTGGGTCGCGCATGTTCGCTTACCGGCACATACACCCCGCCATGATCGGTTACCCAAGTGCGCAACGCCTCGCCTCTTTCAAACTCGTTTCTGGCCTCCTCCAGCACCATCATCGTGGCATGTTTCTGGATTTGCCAAATGTCCCAGGCGAGCAAAAGCCCGATTAAAGCAGTCCAGCTAAGAACCATCGCTATGGTATAACGCCGCAACGGAACGCTGTTGCTCGCGGGTTTCAAGCTTGACATAAGCAAAAAGGAAAAACGCCAGATTGTGTATGTATGATAAAAGGTTCAGAAATAAGCCGAGATACGGCTCTGCCTTTTAGCAAAATAACCATCGCTGACAAGTGATAGATTTAGCCCCCGCTATATAGTTTCCAAGAGGCTTAACTCGTTTCACGTCAAGTCATAAAATGGTATCGCCCCGTGGGCTTGATTATAACAAACCATTGCAGTTTTGCTAATAAAATAAGGTGCGATATTCCAGTCTTGGTAGCCTACCTTAGTTTTATAAGCTCAATCGTGGCTGGATATAAGATTTGGCGGCTCGCTCAAATCGTAATAACCGCTTATGGGAAGACTCAGGTCATATTTTTCGTTGGAACTTAAATGAAAGTAATCGCCTTTAGCAGAAGGTTCTGGCGAACCTGCAAAAAACGGAATCTTGTTTCCATCACTTACCGGCAGGTCAATTTCTTTTCTTCTGACTTCAAAACCGTAGTTGCGATCCATGTATGACTTAAGCTCGTCAACCTCCGCACCGGTGAGAAAATGATCTATCCGCTTTTTGGCTTCCTCGCGCTCTGCCTGATGCAAATCATGATAGTTTTCTATCAGGGATTCGTAGGGAGCTACGGCCTTTGCCCTTTTCGAGCAGAACCAATCGACCACGACGGAATCTCTGTTTTTATAATTTTCCCGAATAGAAAAAACCCTGTAAAGCGTCACCATCTACATTTCTCCTGAAATAACAGCGCCTGAGAAGATATCGTCCTTAAAAATACAAGCAATTATGCATATAATGAAAGCCCGAACACCTAATAAGAACTTTATGAGTTTATAAGTGAAAGCTTCAGTAAAATACGAAACATGGTATCACACACCTCGCGGAAAGTGGATTGCCGACACCGAGTTTGCCATGATGATGAAGCTCATCCTCCCTATCAAAAACGATACTATCCTGGACGTCGGTTGCGGCACGGGCCATTTTAGCCGCCGTTTTTCGCGTGAGGGGCTTTCTGTTACCGGAGCGGATATAAACGACACGTCCTTGAAGTTTGCACGCAAACTTGGTGGAGGCGTAAAATATACCAGGTGTTCCGCTCAATCTCTTCCGTTTGAAGACGAAGCGTTCGACCATTGCACAGCCATAACGAGCCTCTGCTTTATAGACGATCCGCAACCTGCGCTACGTGAAATGTTAAGAGTTGCCCGCAGAGGTGTGACAATAGGCCTTTTACACAAAAAAAGCCTGCTCTACCTTAAAAAAAAGGGGAGCGTTAATTATAAAAACGCCCGATGGAGTAGCCTGTCTGACCTGCGAAACTGGCTAAAAGAGATGGAAAGGCCGGTGAAAATCATATGGAGAACCTGCGTTATGATGCCGTCAGGAACCGCCATTGCCAGACGTTTGGAACAGAGTCTGTCTGAGAACATACCTTTAGGAGGTTTTCTCACAGCTCATATATCATATGTATGAGAGAAAAATGGTAGGCGGTGAGGGGATCGAACCCCCGACATCCTGCGTGTAAAGCAGGCGCTCTCCCAGCTGAGCTAACCGCCCGAAAAATTAAGAACGCAGATACTACCACACAACCTGGCAATCCGCACAATTTGGCTTCACAATTAAAAACAACCGACAAAAAACCGGTTGCACAGATGCGAACAACACAGAAAGCCCCCGCTAAGCTTACAACGGATAAACCGGTTGCATAGCCCTTCTATTGCGATAACAACCTTGGGCCTTGCGCGGTAGAATCAGCCCCTGCACCGCCCTCCACAATTCTGTTCAGCTCATTGACGATCTCATTGAGTGTCTCTGCCTGGGCGTTAAGTTCTTCTGAAGCGGCGGCTGATTCCTCTGCGGTGGAGGCGTTTTGCTGGGTAACCTTGTCCATCGTGGAAACGGCGTTGCTCAGTTGCTCCACTCCCTGTGCCTGCTCATCGGAAGCCGTAGAAATTTCAGATACGAGGTTTGCAACCTTCTTTATGCCATCCACGATTTCATCAAGCGCGGCTCCGGCTTTTTTGGCCACCTCGTTACCTTCGGTCGCCCTTTTAACCGCTTCCTCTATTAGCGAGCCTGTATCCTTCGCCGCAGTGGCAGAGCGTTGCGCCAGGTTTCGAACTTCTTCGGCAACAACGGCAAAACCCTTGCCATGCTCTCCGGCACGGGCCGCTTCGACTGCGGCATTCAAGGCAAGAAGATTCGTTTGGAACGCTATTTCTTCTATTACACTTATAATTTTTCCGATCTCCTCGGACGACTTGTTTATCGCCTCCATGGAAGTTACCATTTCAGCCATCGATTCAGAGCCATTTTCCGCCCCTTCACGGGCACGGGCCGCAAGCAAATTGGCTTCCTTGGCGTTATCGGCGTTCAAGCGTGTCATTGATGACATTTCATCCAGTGCAGAGGATGTTTCTTCAAGAGAAGCGGCCTGCTCCGTAGATCCTTCCGCAAGCGATTGGCTCGACGACGAAATTTCACCCGATGCGCTGGTAACCTGAGCGGCACCTTCGCTTAAGTCTCCAACGACGGTTTTTATAGAGGTTGTTATCGACCTTATAATTACGACCATCATAAAGAGTATCAAAACAATGAGAAGCACACTTATTATGAGCATTGAATTTTTAGTGCTTTTTGCGCCGCTCTGTGCGTTCTCGGAACCTTTCAGGATATTCATCGACGCATTCTTGGCTTCATTCGAGTTTTTCACAAACGATCCAAGCTTTGCTTCAAAGTTGCTCAAGGCGGAGCCTACTTTCTTAACCTCTTTTGCCGTTTTCTTCATGCCTAACGTAATGGAACGAACAGATGGCAAAGCCTCTCGCTTGATTCCTTCGAGAATATCGTCAAGCTCCATCTTGAAATCGTCGACGTCCATGTCTTCTTCTTCCGTAAGCGCGGCAAAGATGGCCACTATTTCCTCAAAAGTCCCTTCAAGGATGGCCATATCCTGTACACTCGATTTCATGGCAGGAAGCACATTTTGTTCGGTTGTATTTTTTAAGCTCACAGCGTCACTTGAAGCCTGGCTCGTGTTCCGAGCAACAACGTCCATCAGGCTGTTAACATGATTGGCGTTATTTTTTATATCGCCGATATTGGCGGATATATGGTTCAACGCAACCCAGGAGACGCCTCCTAACGCCATGCTGGCTACAATAGAACAACCGAACCCGATAAAAAGTAGCTTACGAACGCCAAGCCTTTTTAGAAAGGACGCCTTTTTAAGCTCCATGAGAACCTCGCGACATAGAATAATTCTTAACTATAAACCTCAATACGAACCAAACCGGCGGAAAAAGGGAATAGACGACCAAGCCTATACCCTCCCCCCGCAAACGTTAAAACGTTATTTCACCGATTTCTGATACATTCCCACAGCCTTGTTCATATTTTTCAACAAGGGGAGGTTTACTTTCGCCGCAACAGCTAGGTCTGCCTTTGAAACATCGTTTGAGGATGAGGCTATCACTTTATCAACAAGAGGTTTGTATCCCTCCCACAACTTGGCAACGGTTGCGAGTTGGGCGCGTATTGCATCGTCATGAGTTCCGGGCAATTCAAGGTCTTTGTCCCCCTCCAGCAATCCTTTTAACGTTCTGTCAAAAAGAGACGAAGTTTTTTTGAGGTTTAGCTTATTTTTATCGGCGTCAATACCATTTGCCACAAGCAAAAGTTCTTTCGTCATCTTTTGCGTGAGCATCCGTTGTTTGCCGGCCAGGTTTATAACGGTCGCCATACCTGCTCCCATTTTGGCCCCTCCGCCTTTCTTGGCGTCGTTTTCAAACATTTTCACGCATCTGTTCATATTTTTAAGCAGTGGAAGATTCTCCTTGGCTACCTTCGCCAGAACAGCTTTTGACGTGTCGCCACCTAAAACCGCATCCACGTTTTTACGGAACGAAGCCCATAACCCTTGAACTTTTTTTAACTGCTTCACTACTTTTTTATTTTCCGCCGCCACCAGGCCCAAATCAGCATCTCCGCCAATCAAACCATTTAAAGTTTTGTCAAAAAGAGCGGCAGTTTTTTTAAGATTTGCCTTGTTGGCATCAGCATCAACACCTGAGGCGACCAGCAATATTTCCTTGCTCATTTTTTGCGTGAGCATCCGCTGTTTGCCGGAAAGGTTTAGAATGACCGCGAATTCCTGATCTGTTGCAGGATAAGCCGCGAACGGGAGTAGTGGAATTGATAGTAGAATAGAAACCGTGATCGCACATACAAACTGATGCTGTTTCATTGGCAAGCCCTCCGCACTAATGCGCCCTAGCAATTAAATGATATTCGGCTCTTAACCCCTCGAAATCCAAAGAAAAAAGAATAGAACAAAGTTTAACCTTACCTGCGCCACCGCAAAGGTTTTACTAGCATCGATTATACACCCAAAAGCTTAATCTGAACCAAAAGAAACAAGATGATAAAGAAAAAACTACTCGCCACCAACTTGCGAGCGGCGCTAAAAACAGCCTGCCCCAAATGTTTGACCGGCAATTTCTGATTGACAACGATTTTAGCAATGGTTATCATTATCAAATAGAAGCGCATTCATCACCGAATGCGGGAAAAATCCGTTTTTGCCATAAATTCCACGCAGGGGGAACTTAAGACATCACGGGAAAGTTTTTACTCACGATACAATATGCAAGGTTAGCCCAAGGAAAACGACTATTATGTTAGGTGCCGATCCGGCAAAAAAAGAGAAGCCTGTGGAAGTTAAACGTACGGTTAAAACGATAGCCATCATCGGCCCGGCCAACTCCGGCAAGAGCGTTATTTTTAACAAATTTTCAGGCTCCTATTCTATCGTCGCCAATTACTCGCAAACAACTATCGAGTTTGTCCGCAAGGAATGCAAAATCGCCGACACCCGTTACGAAATGTGGGACACACCTGGACTCGCCTCCTTCATAACGGCTTCGCAGGACGAATCAGACACAAGGGACGCACTTCTAAAAACTCCACCAGATATCATCCTTTTTGTTGGTGACGCAACCCGCATGAAACGTTCCCTCACCCTGTTTGCACAGGTTATGGAACTTGGGATACCAACCGTTTTTATTTTAAATAAAACAGACGCCGCACGACAAAGAGGCACCCTTGTAAACGCAGTAAAGCTATCCACCAGACTACGTGTTCCGGTTGTAGAAGCTGTGGCCACGCAGGATGTTGGGTTCGATAAAATCAGCGAAGCCATAAAAACCGCCGATGCGGAAGAATCGCCCGTACGGTATCCTGAATTTATAGAAGAGTGCCTGACTAAAATTCAAAACGCACTTTTAAAAGATGGCACCACAAAACTATCGAAGACAGCCGCAGTTCTTTATCTTTCAGGCGACGCAAATATTGTGGAGTGGTGTTTGGCGGAGTTTGAACAAGACGCCTGCCACAAAGCCGACGAGGCGGTTTTGCATTTCCACAGAAAATCGCCCGCCGCTAACGTAAAGCAGGTGATATTTAACACGCGCTCCGTATGGGCAGACAACACCGCAGAGGCCAGTATGGCCACGGCAACCCTCACCGCTCCGAAAATCGCCCAAACTGCGGCGTGGGCTTCGCGCCATCCGATTTTTGGCTGGCCCATTGTCATAGCCATTATGTGGACAACCTTTTATGGCGTCGGAACGCTTGCCGCAGGGATGGCTGGATTTCTGGATACATGGTTTTTCTTTCCGGTTACAGATTTTATCTCAAGCCTTATAGGTGTCCCGCTACTCAACGATTTTTTTGTTGGCGACTTTGGCATAATCACGATGGGCATTATGAACGCCCTGGGTACGGTTGTTCCTATACTTACAGTTTTCTTTCTTATCGTTAACTTTTTAGAAGACGTAGGCTACTTGCCTAACTTAAGCGTGATGGCAAACCGTATTTTTTCCTATTTCGGGCTCACCGGCAAAGCCGTGTTATCGATGTCCTTAGGTTTTGGATGTAACACTATGGCCACGATGACAAGCAGAATGCTGGAAACAAAAAAGGAG
>JAJRTC010000256.1 GCA_024278445.1 Nitrospirota bacterium | reverse complement strand
TTTTAAAATTTTACAGGCTGTCGATCAGCCCTCCTTAAAGACCTTGATATGGGCAACTTCTCCATTGAATATATCAAACGCCTTCTGGATGATCGGCAAGTCCATTATCTGTTTTTTAACGGTGCCATCATTTTCACCGTTTTTTTTTACATCTTCGGGCGCACTCTTAGGCTCGCGCAACAGTACTACGATGCGGGCTGGGCGACCAAGCACTTTTTTAACTATCTCCTCAAGCGAGTTTTTGGTATCACGCACTTCTAACGTCTCAAGGCTGAACCTGTCTGCCACGGTTATAACCACGGCGTCTCCCTTAACCTCGATAGACGCATTTTCAAGAATGCCAGGAACAGGTGGACGGCTGGCCGCCTTTAGCGCTTCCGGAATATTGCCCGACTCTATGACCGCCCCTCCGGTTACGGCCTCTGATATCTCAAGCGGCGCCGGGGTTACGTTTTCATCTACCATCCGGCTTTTCGATGTGGGTTGGGGTATATACTCACCTACGACATCGGGTGATGATTTTTCTATCACTGCCTGCGCCTGGTCTACCTTGTCGAGCAGGTCATCAATTTTTACCACGTCACGTTTCTCTGCAAGTTTCAAAAGACCCATTTCAAGGCAGAGGGACGGTTGACCGGAAAGCTTCATCCTCTCGCCTATTTCAAGTAAAACATTAAACATGCGTTGTATTTCATCGAAACTTAAGGACTTACCCAACTTCACAAGTTCCTGTTTCTCATCCTCAGAATAGTCAGGAAGGCGTTCCGGGCTTATTTTTGCCACCATGATGTCGCGCGTCATCTCGGCTAAATCGTCGAGAAAAAGAGCAGGGTCGGAACCTGTAAACGATGCCTTTTCTGAAAGATCAAGAAGAGCCACCCTGTCATGCTCAATAGCGGCTGAGATAATGTTCCCTAACAGGGCACGGTCGGCCACGCCTAAAATAAGCTTTACGTCATCCTCGGAAACGCTCCCTCCGCCATAGGCGGCCGTCTGGTCGAAAAGCGACTGCGCGTCACGCATCGAGCCACGCGCCCTTCTCGCAAGAAGGGTGATAGCGCCATCGGTCGCCTCTATAGCCTCATGCCCGGCTATCATGCGAAGCTGGTCGGCTATATCTTTTGTCGCAATACTCCGAAACTCAAAGTTCTGGCAACGAGAGAGGATAGTGTCCGGTACTTTCGCAAGTTCCGTAGTGGCAAAAATGAAAACAACGTGTGGCGGCGGCTCCTCCAACGTTTTTAAAAGCGCATTAAAGGCGTCTTTTGAAATCTGGTGAACCTCGTCGATGATATATATCCTGTATTTCGATTTTGTGGGCGAAAATCGCGCGTTTTCTCTCAACTCGCGTATATTGTCTATTCCCCTGTTGGAGGCACCGTCTATCTCAAGAACGTCCATTGAAACGCCGTCGGTTATCTCCTTACAGTTATCGCACTCAAGACACGGCTCAGTGGTGGGGCCTTTTTCACAATTTAACGCTTTAGCTAAAATTCTGGCACTGGTGGTTTTGCCAACCCCCCTTGTGCCGGAAAAAATATAGGCATGAGCTATACGGTTTTTACTGATAGCGTTTGTAAGCGTTCTTACAATATGTTCCTGCCCGACGATCTCCGAGAACGACCCTGGGCGGAATTTTCGGGCCGAGACCGTATATTTGCTATCCATAAAAAAAACCGGTTCGCTAAAATGAATTCTCTTTAAGCGGACCATTCTAGTCCAGAACGCCCTTTAAATCTCAAAAAAAAAGAGGCGGGAATGGCGCCGGGCACCTTACACACACCGAAAGCTCCGCTACCGCTTCTCCCTTCCGGTCCTGACGGAGTTCACGGGTAACGATTGCGTAAGACCCGGCGCCAAAGCCGACTCTTTAGAAGAAAAAATGACATTTGACTGTAGCAATCATAACATATTGAAATTAGTTGTACAAAACAATGGACAAATGTCCAGAAAAGCAATATTTACAATGCGTTAAATGCAAATAAATGGTACAATAAAACTACAGTCTGGTTGAATTTCAACCGATAAACCATGTAGAGGTAACATGCATTTTTTTCAATTCATAGTTGTGAGGTTTCGCTATGATAAACAAGAGTCCCCCGAAAACTGATAAGTTTAAGAATTATTCCAAGTTGTTCACCTATCCCCTCTTCGGAGCGATCATTTTGCTCCTGGGATTAGGAAACTCAACATCTTTCGCCGGTGAGGCGCTAACATCCAGCAATATTAAGGCTACATACTCGCAAGCCGGGTATTTTCAGCCTCTCGATAATTCAGTAAAAAACGAATTGTTGAAATCAGGCACCTTTCTCGTAGCCAAACCTGGCTTGAGAGGTGGTAATTTTGAAAAAGCAGTTATCCTGCTGGTTCAGCATCAGGAAGAAGGCTCGTGGGGTATTATTATCAACCAACCCACCGTAATTCCTATCTCTAGCGCTTTACCGTCTATAGAGATGCTTCAGGAGTTTTCAGACCCGCTTTTCTTCGGTGGCCCTGTGTCACAAAATGAAATGGTAATTCTCATCAGAAGCAGTCATGAAATTGCAGGAGCGCAGAACCTGTTTGGTGAACTGTATATCAGCGGCGATATTGAGGCGTTAAACCCCGTATTGCAAACAGTAACGAGCAGAACCGTTTTCCGGGCGTATGCAGGCTCTGCCGGCTGGGCTCCGGGGCAACTCCAGGCTGAAGTAGACAGCGGAAACTGGTGGGTTGTTAATGCCGACGTGCATGACATCTTCGACAAGCTTCCGTCTAACATATGGCCAGACATGGCCGGAGTGACTGAACAGCAACGATGGGTCAAGGCGGCTCCTGCAGTAGGCTTTAAGCTGGCGATATACAGCCGCCGCTAGCTAGAGCCTGGCATCGACAAGGCAGAGGGAGATACGGATGGTTGTGCGCCTAGGCGCCGTCTATCTCCTCCTCTAGCGAGACGGGGGCCGGAACATGGGTTATGTATTTTTCTACGTCACCCTTGTTACCGGCTACGCCAAGCTTTTTGAACAGAAAGTCGAATTTTCCCTCCAACTCGCCGCATATGCCGTTTTTAGCCGTTTCAGGAAGTTCCCAGAACTCCCTTTTAGCCAAGCCGAAACCTTTTTTGCGAACTTTGTAAATAAACTGCTCGTCAGTTTGCCCTTCGCTACGCTCCGATGCGAACTGCTCGTTTAACCCGGCGTAGACTTTATCCCGCAAGTCAGACGGAAGATGAGACGAATCATAAATCATGTTCTGAAAACCTGTGGCAAGATGTATCTCCGATGTGCCGGTCTCAGGGAACCTGTGAAACAGCTCGTCGGGAAGCGTAGAAGCTCCATGTTGTACCGCGCCTGAAAGGCCGAACATTTCTTTCGCCGTTTTTGAGAGCTTTTCCAACGTATCGAAATCGAGTGCAACTTCTGCAACAGAGCCATCCGGCAAAGGAACTCCGCCGTGGGACGTGCCCGTTTGAACAGAAACCTTGCTTATCCCGACGCCTTTACCATTCATGGCGGCATTGTAGCCCTCCATATAGGCCACAAGCTCTTCCACAGTGGAATTTTTCTCGCCCACTTCGCCTATCTCTCCGCCAACGGATACGGTGATTCCTGAAGGTTCATGGGTTCTTACGTGCAAGGTCAACTCCGCGCCAACTTCATAATTCAGCCTCTGCTGTTCGGAAAGTGACCCCTTTGAAAGATCCACAAGTGTGGAGGTGTCGATATCGATGTTATAAAACCCGGCTTTTACAGCTTCCGATATAAGGTCTCTTACACCCTGAACCTCTTTTGCAGGGTCGTCTTTATGCTTCTTGGCGTTGACCTGAAAATGGTCGCCCTGTATGAACACAGGCCCTTTATAAGCGGTTTTAATGGCGGCGGCCAAAATTACAACGGTGTACTCCGCCGGTCGTTGATATGTGTAAGCGATTTCAGATTTAGCTATCTCAAAAATAAAAGTGCCGGAATCGTTTTTAATAGCGGTACGAAAAATAGAAGCCGCAACGTCGTATGTCATGCCGCGTATATTTATGGCCGGAACGGAATATCCCCCGGCTTCGCCACGCCCCATGGCCTCGTATAACCCCTGTATCGACGCGGAATAAACGCCAAGATCGACCCCTGCACTTTTTATCACCCAGCGGGCCGAGCCGCGATCTTCAGGCGAATCGCCAAACACGGCAGTATGAACCAGGCAGTCTATCGTATCCCCCCTGAAAGCCACAGGATCTGTAACTTTAACTGTTTCGCCAAGTTCGACGCATTCTTCCACTATTTTCCTGATTCGATCAGTTACGCTGACTTTCATGCTCTTAAGCCCTCATTTATATGTCTATATGAAAAACGGCTATCCATATCTTCTTTATCCGTAAAGTTCATGATACCAGCCAAACAACGCATAATATAAATTTTTTTGCCGCTACCAAAACGAAACAGCTGGCAAGTTCAAGACCCTCTTGTACTGTAAACAATACCTGCGTAATATTTATTATCACAAAAGGAGTGTCAGGTTTATTGACAGCAGAGGCTCAATATCCTACAATGATATTGATTTTAGGGTAGTTGCTCCGCCTTGCGGCATTGCCGGATAATTTTTTGTGTCGCAGACATTGCAACAGCGATACAACATTTTTAATATGGTTCTAACCCGACAATGTCCGACACTATCTCTCTTTCCGAGCTTCTTCAGGAAAAATACATCCTTGCGGTAGACGACCAGCAGGTTATCCGGATGATGTTAAAAAACTTCTTAAGTCAGCTTGGAGTGGGTCAGGCGCAGATCAAAAGCGCTGACGACGGAGATGCCGCGCTTAAAGTAGTGGAAGAACTTCAAGGCTCAGTGGGGTTTATTCTGCTTGACTGGAACATGCCACGAATACCCGGCATAGAAGTGCTAAGAACAATTCGCGCCAATCCTGCAACCAGAAAAACGCCAATTCTTATGGTAACCGCAGAAACCAAGGAAGAACAGATACTTCAGGCGTTGGAGGAAGGCATAAACGGCTACCTGATAAAACCGTTCATCGCCTCCGACTTGGGCGAAAAAATGACAAATATTCTGAACCCTCAGAAATACACAAAGTTTATCGAAACGGCAGAATCGCTTATTGAAGATGGCGAGTATGAAAAAGCCACAACCATCCTTGAAAAGGTGCTGGCAAGCAAACAGAACAGCGCAAGCGCACGAATGCTGATGGGGCTTGCCAACAAACATCTGGGCAACGACGTCGAAGCCAAGAAATGGTATGAAGAAGCCGTAGAGAAAAACCCGAAATTCTTAAAGGCCCTAAACTCCCTCTCTGAGTTCCTTATGGAAAAAGGGGATATGGACAACGCCCTTCGCATCATGACGCAAGCCGACCAGATGAGCCCGCTTGTGGCCAACAGAAAGGTAAACATAGGCAAGATAAACCTTGAACTAGGTGACGAAAAAAAGGCAATTGAGGCTTTTTCCAATGCCGCAGTGCTTGACCCCAAAACAGCCGAGGAAATAGCAAACACATGCCTTGAAAAGGGCAACACTGAAATGGCTTACAAATATCTGAATCAACTAGTCGAAGCCAGGATGAAACAGGGTGATCTGACCGAAGAAGAAATTATGGACTACATAGACAGGTACAACCATACCGGAATAGAATTCAGGCAGAAAGGACAGTGGCAAAAAGCTATCGACGCTTACATGTCAGCATTAAAGATTGATCCGGCAAATGCGGCAGTCCACTACAACATAGGCAAAGCTTATGTTCAGGGTAAAAACAAAATAAAAGCCGCCCAATATTATAAAAAAGCTATTTCTATAAACGAAGAGTCAAGCGACCCCGATCCGGATCTACCCAGAATCGTTAATGGGGAACTTAAAAGAATCAGTATGGTTTAACGATATCTACGACGTCCCGGAATCTGTAAACTTCGATACCATCTCCCGGCTCAGCCTTACAAGGTCAAGGTAGTTTTTATTGAATCGTTCGCTTCTTAAAAGCTTGGGGTTTATGTAAACAGCTTCCATAAGCCTCGACGCGGCGGCCGCCTTGTTGTGTGTCTCAAAGTTTAGCATGGCAAAGTCGCATAATACCCATTCTCTGCCATCGATTCTGCCGGAGTTTTCAAGTATTTTTTTATAAACGCTCTCCGCTTCCTCATTTTCAAAATCACCTCTGAGCTTTTTTGCATAGTGAAGCCCCCCGGTGATAAGGTTTTGTCTGATGATATCCTTGTCCGGCACATCGTATTCCAAAAGTTCTATGTAGATGTCTACAGCCTTGCCATACTCGCCGTTTTTGCGAAGCTCAATTGCGAAGTTGTTGAAAGCCGGCCCGGCGCTATCCTTATCCTGCGTTATAACCTCACGAAAAACGTTTTCCGCTTCATGATAATATTTACTTCTCGCCAGCAGGATCGCATAGTCTATTTTGCTGTCGATGTCGTCGCCAATAACGGCAAAAGAAGACTCTTTGGATTTGGCAAGAGTCCTGGTCATAATCTCGTCTATCCTGTCTTCTTCATCCTGCAAGCCCAAGCCCCTGATATCGGCCACTGTGAGGGCTGATATTATATGCCCGTACGGGTTATCTAACGCTTTTTCCGGGTGCAGAACAGCCTCATCCTCAAGTTCCTCTATTATCGCCTCCGCATCGTCTAAGGCGTCAAAACCCCTGTCTAACCATTTCTTGGCATCCTCCGGCCCCTTGGTTTGCGCCGTCTCTCGTGCCAAGGCAAAGCAACAGGCACTCATTTTGGCATATGGATCAGCCGCCGATTTTTTAAGCCCGCTTGCCTCGCGATAGTCACTCAACGCATTTAAAAATTCTCTGCCGTTGTAATATACGTCTCCCCTTTTTATAAGAGCGCCGAAATCAGGTTTAAGCTTTATGGCTTCTGTAAAAAGCTCAATAGCCTGTTGCGGGTCGTCGTCCATAAGCATTTCTGCCTGGTCGAGCAGATTTTTATATTCATCAACCTTGCCGGCCCCCTCCCTGATAGATTGACTTACCGGTGGAGGCGCTTCGATCTCGTCCAGAGCAAAGTTTTTCTTAAGCAGACCCTGAAAATAATCGAGGTCGCGCAATACCGCCTCCAAGTTGGCTTCTATAGTGGCTCCCGGCGTAACAAAAATAGCGAAGTTTATATCGAACCCGCCTAAAAGCAGAAAAAGTTTTTGTAATTTGTCCGAATCAGGTTTAGCTTTGAAAACAGGTATTACGGCATTTTTAAAAGGTGTACGCGGGTCTTTTCGTTTTATGGCGCGAAGCAGGTCTATGATTGTTTTGCCACCCATCTTCGTCTGGTAATGGACGAGCATCAGGTGACCTTTTTTCAGGTCGTAAACCAACTTTTGGGTCAACTTCTCAAAACTGTCGGAGGCGGCATGAGTGTTGTTAATGAACCCGACCTTGCCAAGCACATCGCCAAGGTTGTCGGCTAGTTCCTCATCGTCTATGCAGGTAGTAATATATTGATATTCTGTTACAAGGTTTTTAAGCTTTCCCTTAAATTCTATAGCCAACTTTTGTTTGGCAGGTAAGTGTTCGGAGACTTTTGCAGTTATAGTGTCGGCGTTTTTTTCGGCGGTCATTCTTTTTCCGTATACGAAAAATGATGAAACAGGACGCGTTGATTATCCAGATGCCATGACTCCGCCCATTATAACCGAAACCTGCCCAAACAGCTATAAATTGCAAAAGACTGGACGTGTAATTACACAGCCGCCGCGTTTGAGGTTGTTGACGCAGGTTCACCGGAAATCAGCCGCATCATAAGCTCTTTAACGGAGAGAACCTCTTTTATAGCGTCTACGTTACCTATGTTTGAGCCGGCAAAGAAAAGGCCTTCTTCGTAATTGTCTTTTAAGGCTGCGGTAAGGTGGTCAAGAATGCAATATATGGAAGCTTTTTTGTCGCAAGAAACGAGGCATACAAAAGGGCACGAGTGCGGCTCGTTCTTCATGGCAATGTTGGAAAAAGCAAACCTGCTTGAAAAAGGCGTTTCTATCGCCCTTCCTGGCAGACCGGCTGGGCTACGTTCCAGAATGGCCGGCTTTTTATTTTCCATGTAGAGCTTTTTAAACACGCTGATACCGCCGAACTCTGCGCCAGCCTCGTTGGTAAGCAAAAATCGTGACGCCATCTGTACGCCACCTGCGCCCCAGGACAAGTGTTTTAATATATCGTTTTTATCCCACACTCCACCAGCTGAAATAACCGGCACATCGGTAAGTCCCTGCTTATCCAAAAGTTCGCGAACACCGCCAATAACTTCCTGCGGCTGGTTTGCCCCAGACATTATTTCTTCCACCGAAGCGCCCTGATGGCCACCGGAATGGTGAACAGACTCAAAAACAATAGCGTCTGGTGGACGGCCTTTTGACACCCACCTTTTAACCATTACCCGCGCGGCTTTTACGCTTGAGATGATCGGCGCTATCATAGTGTCTGGAAACTTGGAGACGACCTCTGGCAGAGCCATTGGAAGCCCCGCACCTGCAACGATTAAATCAACACCGCTTTTCGCCGACGTATAGGCAAGCTCCTTGAAATCATGAACCGCTACCATCAGGTTTACGCCAACAAAACCACCGTTGGCTTTCTCCTTGGCATCGTGTATCCACTCCTGCAATGCCAGCAGGTTGGCTTCATATGGTTTTTTATCCAGATATTTGCTCAAAATAGATTGAAAGGGGTATCCCAGAACAATACCGGTTAGAACCCCACCCCCACCCTCACGGGTTACTGCGGCGGCAAGCTCAGGGCCTGTAACGCCAACTCCCATACCCCCGTTTAGAATAGGGGCGTCAAAAGTAATTTCCTTGCCAGAGTCTTTGTGGTGGCTTCGGATGGTTAGCTTTGGAAGTTCTGTATTATCCGGGCTGGCGCTCAAAATGTAAAAAATCCTGACAAATTTTTAAAGGGATCCACCTGTGCATACAGGATAAGGAAGAAGCAGAATACGTCAAACAGTATTCAAAGTAAATGGGAATAATGCCAGATTACTCTAAATAATCTATAATTTCAGTATATTGAACCCTGTAAATTAAATAGTTATATGTTGCTATCAATAATTTCCTTAAGTTCCGCCTTGGAGCGAACGCCAACAACCTGTTTTAAAATAGCGCCATTTTTGAAAAACAGGATGGTAGGTATAGATCTTATCCCGTATTTTGTGGAAGTCTCGCTATTCTCATCAACATTGAGCTTGCCGACATTCGCCCGGCCATCATATTCATTCGCTAATTCTTCCACGATTGGAGCTATCATGCTACACGGAGCGCACCATTCTGCCCAGAAGTCTACAATCGCAAGTTTATCCGATTTTAAAACTTCATCGTCAAAGTTACTATCTTTAAATTCTTTCAAATTTCCAGCCATGTACCAAGCCCCCCAACTCGTAAACAAGTGAAAATACAATGCGATCTAACTATCCAGAGTTTAATGAGCGGCAATTGGTTTGTCAATTATTTAAAGATGATATTAAAGGAGCCTTTTTTTTTTGGGGGGGGGCAGAAAAATTTATTCTTTCAAAACCGTTAGTGCCATAACCATGCGGCCATCTTTTTTCACACTCGATATACCACTTAAAAAATGTGCGGAAAAATTGTTATCAGAACTTTCACTTCCAGCCAAAACCACAGTTCCGGGAACATCCATTACGATTTCAGTTAAAGCCTGATTAACCGTAAAGCTTTTATTCTCACGGTCATAATAACTAATCTCCGGTTTAAGGCTTATGCGCGCCTTGGCTCCTTTTATCGCAACCGCAGACACTAGAAAACCAGTTCCCGCGTCTTTGAATTTAACACCTGACGATACGTATCCGTGATTTACGCCGTATCGCATAACATATTCAGCAAACGGAACGCTCTCCCCCACAAAGATTTTCCCCTGTTTTCTCTCCATGATTTTTATGAACTGTTTTTTCTTGCCATTAAACTTTAATAAACCGGCTTTTATGGCAACGCCAGAACTCCCGGAGACGATGTTCCCCACGCTCCACCCTCCGCCTGCAACGTGCCACTGAACAGCAAATCCCATTTCCTTTAACCTTTTTTCTTCAACAAATTCCACGGTTATATTAAACATTGCAGGACGCCTGTCTAATTGCGCAAGAAGTTTCCTCACCGTTTCCATGTTCGCAGAATGATCGCGCACCACAATGGCGTTGGCCCCTTTTACAACCGATACACGGCCTGATTCGCTTAACGCAACTTTAACGGCGCCTTCCAGTTCTTCTGCGTTCATATAGTGGATTTCAAAAATCTCCATCTCCATTTTTGCAACAGAAAGCGATGGATAAAAAACCGTCGTGACGAATAGAATGATGACAAATGAAAACCTCATGGCGTTCCTGTTAGTTTATGTGGTGGGGCAAACGAGGCCATGTCTATGATGCCAAGCAAAAAAAGCACTCCCGCAACTATTAACAAAAGCCCCATAAAACGCATGATAAGAACCGTAGTGTCACCTGCGAGAGGTTTTGACCCAAGCTCCTTCCAGGTTTTCATCATGCCGGCGGGCATAAGGAAAAGCAGGGTAAAGCCGAACACAAAAAGCCCGGCTGAAAGCAGAGTGGTATTCATTCAAGTGTTTCCATTAACCAACTTTTATATAATATACCACCATGAGATATCTCGAACGAGGTTCTATCGGCAGGCTTTTTTTTTCTCTCCGATACGGGTTTACCCTGGTGGAGCTTGTAGCCGTAATCGCAATCCTTGCCGTTTTTACCATGTCGGCCTACCCTCTTCTCACCGGTAACGCCAGCGCTCCGCTTACGGCGGCGATTAAGATAGTTATGTCAGATATTCGCCTCACGCAAGCGGGTGCCATGGCCACGGGAGAAAAACGCTCTATCATATTTACCGCAAACAGTAGTGAGTATCGCTACGATAATAACGGGAGCAACGCTAAAACCCGTGATCTTTCAGAAGTTGCAGGATGCCTCAAGTTTACCCAAAACCAGGAGTTCCACTTCAATTCCATGGGTGAGCCTGTGCCACCCTCACAGTTTTCAGTTTCGATTAACTGTTTAGCAAAGAGCGCCTCTATCGCTATGGAAGCTGTAACCGGCCATGTGAGCCAACAATGATGTCGTCAAAAGGTTTTACACTTATAGAGGCTCTTTTAACCATTGTCATAATATCCACAGCCTCTCTTGCCATTTTCGCTCCTTATATTGTTTCCGTGCGGGGAATAGGCTCCCACCTGAGCCCTACCGGAATCTCGTCTGCCTCCGCCCTTATCCAAAAGGAGGCGGAAATTACATCTGCATATCTTGCATCGATACCCGACAGCACATGGGCAGTAACAATGAAAGGCTTGGCTCACGGTTCGCCAGTTATTGGAAGCGCTGACATCAAGTTGAACGGGGCAACATACACCTTTCTTCGCACTTATGAATGCGTAAAAAAAGATTTTGCAAACGACGCGTCATGTTCATCCGGTTTTATCCGTGTAACAGTAAACGTTACAGACGCGGAAGCTAAGACATCGCTTGCGTTACCATTTATAAAAACCAGAAGCGGCATATAAACAGACATGCGAAAAAAAACGGGTTTCACATTAATCGAGCTGGTCGCCGTCATCGCCATAACCGGAATTGTGTCTGTTGTTTTTTTTAGCGGATTCGCCAAAACCGTGGAAGTTTATATAGCGGTTGACGAAGAAAGTAAAATTTCAGAAACAGGTTGGATGACCGTTGAGCGGATAGCCCGCGAGCTTCGAGGCGCAACGGAAGTGACAGTTCTCCAATTTAAAACCGGCGTCCCAAAACTTGTTTTCTTAAGACCGTCAGCCGCCATATGCTC
>JAJRTC010000255.1 GCA_024278445.1 Nitrospirota bacterium | reverse complement strand
GGGCCAGCATGGCCGCCTCGTTTTTTAATCCGCTAAGGAAAATAGCGAGGACGAGAAGATTTTATTACGAGATGCAGGATTTCATGGAGACTGCTCCAGGTGCGCTTGCGGATATCCTTGAACGGTTCCGCAGAGGTACGATGGAAATACACATGGAGCATCGCGGGCTTGTGCATTCGGCCAACAGGCTTGTTTTTGGAATTCTCACTGCGGCCATTTTTATGGGGTCGTCCATGGTGTTAAGCGCAGGTGTTCCACCCCTTGTTTTTGGGTTGTCCGTGCTAGGAGTCATAGGTTATGTGGTTGCGCTTGTAATGGGTATACGAATACTCTGGGCCATAACAATTCATGGAAAGCTTGACTGATACTGATGAAAGGGTTAAGTGAATAACAGGGTTTGCTTGCTAATGGCGTGTGTATGGAAAGGAGGCCAAAATGTTTGAGATAATCCGTGATGTGGCAAAAATCGGCTTGGGTGCGCTTTCGTTATCGAAAGAGAACATCAAGAAGATCACAGATGATTTGGTAGAGATCGGCAAGGTCAGCCGCGAGGAGGGTGACAGGCTTTTAAAAGAGATTCAGACGTCGTCTGACGAGTATCGCAAAAACTTGCAGGAGACTATCGAAGAGTCTGTAAAAAAAGCGGTCGATCGTGCCGGGTTTGCAACGAAATCGGAGGTTTTAGAGCTTCGTAAAAAGATCGAAGAGCTTGAACTGCAACTTAAGGATCACGTTTGAGTTGAGTGTGGAATGTTAGATCGCAGAACCGCGATGTAGTTGCAATTATCACAACTTGCATTTACAGAATGGAAAAAGAGGTTGCGAAATGGCCTTACAACATACGGAGCTTATCTGAAATTACGGTGCCATAGGTCGACTTGGCGTCATTGCGAGGAAGCTATAAGCCAATGCGGCAATCCCGTGTGAAAACGAGATCCTTCACCTTCGGTTCAGGATGACAAGGTGTGACGTCTACCAGTCATTGAGAAGTGAGCGCGGAATGTCAGCGATGACAACTGTAAAGGTTTTTAAAAACCTGAAGCCGCCTTTCTGTAAACGCAAATCTTGATTTTCGCACTTTAAGTTCGCGACGAAGAACCTTGCAAGTGTAGAGATGTTCTTCGCTTTACTCAGAATGACTACAAGCGATTAAGCCTGGTCTAACGCACCGCTTTTTCTTAAATACTCCAGAATGATATCGGCCATCATGTCTGGTGAGTTTTTTGCGTTATTGAACGTAATGTGATAGTTGGCCGTGTCGTGAACGTCCATGCCGGTGAAATCAGTTATAAAACTGTTCCTTGCGTTTTCTTTCTCCTTAAGCTCCTTTTCGGCTTCCTCGCGGGATAGCTTGTGACTCTGTTCTAGATGATGCAACCTCCATGCATATGGAGCCACTATGCGAACGTGAATACCAAAGAATTTTTTTGGATCGAGATTATGGGTGATAGCTTGTGCGCCTGCGCCCAGGATTACGCAATTGCCCTTGTTTGCGAAGTTTAGTATCAGGTTGCGCATACCCTCAAATACCTGCGTCGACTGCGATTGAAGATATTTCGGTACCAGCGCGTCTATGAACCAGTCTTTGAACGACCATCTTTGCTCTGAAACCTCGCGAACCATCTCCGTGGTGTCTTCTTCGTGGCCTGCGATAATTTCTTCAATCATCTTGTGAGTAAAGATGCTCCACGGGCTTTTCTTGGCGATGTTGTTTATCTTGTCGGTAAGTTGCATTGCCATGTCGTAACCTTCGCATCCGAACTCACGCGAGATGGTAACGAAAAACGTTTTCTGGGTTTTATCTTTTTCCAGGTCTTTTTTGCGTCTGCTTGCCCAGTCACGATAAAAATTAAGGTCTAAAACCGCTTCTTCGAAATGTGATTCTTTCATCGGATCAATAAATCTCCAGCTCTTTTTATTTACCGTAAGGTCGACATTGTATAGTTTCGCCCGCAAAAATGTAAACTTTTAATGTAATTTGAGGGAAAAACGGCCATTTAAGGGTGCAGGAGGAGGCGTTTGCCGGAGGGGGGAAGGTATTTGACCTACATCCCCCCCCTTAGCATGCCCGAAATATTTAAAAGCTCATTGAAACCGAGAGGGAGAGACGCCAGTCCATAACCTGCTGAACGCCGTCGGCATCCTGATATATGGGAAACTGATACCTTACCTCCATGCTTCCTGATGTATCCGGAATCTTCATCTGAACGGCAGGTGAGAGCGATACGGACGTAATGCCGGTGTTGTTGGTATTGTCCAGCATCGACATCATCCTGTTGCTGTATTTGCCATCGTGATCCTTGTCGCTTTCCGTTATAACCGTGTTCAGCCCTAGTTTCAGGTTCACAAAATCGGTTGCCTGATAAGCCGCGATTATATCTGCGGCAAACTGGTTGCCAAACTCATATCCTTCGTCGCCTTCGGTTGTGAGCTGATACAAAAAATTTGCCTGCAAACCGATAGGGTCCAGAAATTTATAAAAATTAGCTACAAAAATAGGGTCCCACGAGCCTGTTCCCGCCTGCATCATGGCGTGGATAAATCTTCCGTCACTACCGGTGGTATTGTTTTTACCGGTCGGCATTTTAAGGCCGAGCCCTAGTGTGACTCTCTCTGTCGGGCGTATCTCCGCGTCTTCGTAAACTGTGTAAAGCCCGACGAGGCTTATATCGCCTATGCCGCTTATAGTGTCCATGCTCATGCTACTTGTTTTGACGTTCCCCATCATCCGCATTCCCATGCGCATATTCATGTCGTTTACCAAATATGGAATAGTTCCCAAAATGACCAACTTGTCGCTAACAGGATAGCTTGCCAGCAGGTTGTATTTTTTCATTATCATCTCGGTTGGAACTTTGTACATGGCACCATTTGCGGTTCCGAGTTTATCTGCGATAACCTCGTTAGGGCTTTTTTCTGTTGTCCCGTCAAGTATCGTTTTCATCTTCATATATTCAAACTGAAGCGACATCGCAAAAGAGTCTGACTGCGATATGCCGTCCGCCGCGCTTAAAAGACAGCACGACAAACCACATTCGCCCAATGCGTATGATTTAACAGGCGTAACAAACAGTGTTACCACTACCAGAAAAGTATAAATTCGTCTTTTCACAATAACCTCCATAAGGTAAATGCAAACTTAAACGCTGTTTTTCATCAGGCGTAAGTCTGCCGTGTCAAAAATTAAACCACCGGTAACACCTTGCGCGTGTGCGATAGACGCAACACGCAACAGACTGGCGTTACAAACAAAATTTGGTTTAATTCAGATAGCGGGAGGTCGTGAAGGCGGGGAGTCTGACCAGGTTTTAAAAAGCTGTGTGGCGCTCAAAAACTCTCCGGTTGTACTTTCAGCCAAAGGGTTATTTGAGCTTTCGATAACCGTAAGAGGTGCGGATGAGGTTAAACCCCCATG
>JAJRTC010000254.1 GCA_024278445.1 Nitrospirota bacterium | reverse complement strand
ATCATGATTTCGAATATCAATAAATCGCAAGATATTATTCACGACAGTGTCGTACACCGCACCAACCCTATCATCCTCATAATCTTTGGCGTTGGTTGTATCCATGCTAAATGAAATAAAATCAACACCGCTTTCAATTATGGACCGTGATTTATTATCATCAAGTAACATTGCGTTGGTTGTAAGCTGAACCGGCCCAATCCCCTTTTCTTTGGCATAACGAATATACTCAACCAGCTTTGGATGAAGAAGTGACTCACCACGGAAAAAAGGAACTAACGCCACTGGAACAAACTCAGCCATTTCATCAATGACTTTGTAAAACAGCTTATCTTCAATAAATCCAAGATTTTTCGACATTTTCTGTCGTGGGCAAAACACACAATCCAGATTGCAGGCATTAGTCAGCTCAAGCGTTACCCGCACGGGAAATACATTGTTTTTATTCATATTACCTAATAGCCTACTGTGCTTATATTACACATTCTGATGCTGAGAAAGTGCGTTTATTTTCATAAATAGCTCAGCCATAGTCATCGCCAAGACCCCCCTATCCTGCATTATCTCTATATTGCGCTTTAACCATGGTAGACACCCATCCTCCGCAAATGTTTTAGCAGTAGCATGATACGGGTGATAGTTTATAGTTATAATGCGTTGTTCGATTCCATCTATCTGGTAATCTAGCATCTGTTCGAACAAGAGCGGTTCTGTCTCCATCAAAGACGTCATCTCCCACCCACATAGCATTTTTCCATTATGCCCTGCATGAGCTAGCTTAAATGGATACCACAACGGACACTGGGTATCAGGCCACTCACCGATAGAACCTTTTACATTTTCTACTCTGTCAATACCCCAACGCAAAATCTCTGCTCTGGAAAAACTTGACCCACCAAGAGTCTCGCTACTTGCCTGATAGACTTTATTTAAGGCATCTATCAGTTCAGGGTAAATAATAAACGACCCATGCTTATGTAAAGTTTGTATTCCGATTCCTCTATTCTGAGCTTTCCGCACTTGGTTGAGCAGGCCAACCCCTGATATTGCATTTAAATTCGGTTTATAAGCAGGAAAGGGCTTATTAAAAATATACCGCCACAGCTTTGAGAGTTTGTTACCCTTAATAGAATTGTAATGAAAGGCCGCTTCATGGCATGGATTTTCTTTAAGCATATCAACCCAAAATTTAGAATTGCGATCAATCAGAATGGGGTGAACTCCAGCTATATTCATTTTATTTTCAAGTGACAGACAGGACGTGTCACGGGACAGGTCGAGATCATGTTTGAAAATTAATGTTGTTGAACCCAACCCAGGAATGCCCGGGCGCGGAGTGGATGAAGGAATAGAGCCATATCGAATAAGAATTTTCCCTAAATATGCTACATATTCATCTAACCAAAAAATTCGATGGTACCAATTGAACCATGTATTTATATTTTCCTGGCCCTGCAACCATGCTTGAAAAGCGGCAAATGGATTTCCGTTAAGATGCCAATGCCCGCCTTTCTTAATAATGGCCACTCCATTATTAATTTGCTGAATATCTGCACGAGATGGAGTTTGACGTTCACCTCCAACCGCATAAAGTGCCCCTATAGTTTCAAAATCACGGGCTTTATTCGAACGTAATAATGCATAACGCCATTTAGGAGGAGCGATAAGCTTAGGTAGATTCTCTTCATTAAATTTAAAGGCTAACGCGTGATACGGATGGTCTATGGTTTCCTGTTCACTAACAGCAGACCCTGGAAAAACCTCACCCCATGATAAAGCATCGCCAGAAGAAACAACTCGTCCTCCATCACTAAGCCATCTATTGACTGCTAATTGCCCTTTCGATAGTAAAAAACCTTCTAAATATACGAATAGAACATCATCACGAGTTGGTGATGGCAGTTGATCTGGTGAAACAAGAAGAGGATGATAGCCAAGTCGCCAAAGGCAATTCCATGTACCGGCAACCCCCAAACCAGCTCCATTTTTCATGGGCCATTTCACATGACCATCTGCACCTGCAAAAGTATAGGTTGAGCTATGATCTGGCAAAAATGAATAGTGGTTATCTAGTATGTAAAGACTCATGAACTCTCAGATAACCATAAAATACAAAGTTTATTGAAACCCATGCCAGCATACCATGCAAAATGATCTTCCCGCGTTTTTGTGTACACCTAAGCTAAACCACCAGATTCTCAAACTCCATCGGACTAAGGTAAACCTATGGTGGAGTGACGGGATAGGTGCATTGGAACCGGGGGAAGTCCAGTAAAATAAGTTTACTTCTCTGAAGCCTCACTCATCCTTTTTCTTAGCAGTTTCTCTATCTTTTTCTGTTTTTTCCCTATCACGTAAAATAACGCTGTTTTGCCATATTTGTTTTTGGCAAAAACATCGCCCCTGGCGTCTAGCAGGCTTTTCACTATTTCATAATCACCATAATTCGCCGCCATCATCAAAGGAGTAATTCCGGCGTTTTGTGCCGCTTGATTGGGGTTTGCACCATGTCCTAATAAAATTATGGTTAATTCCAGATTTCTTTTGCCAACAGCCCAGAAAAGGGGAGAGTGCCCACTTTTTTGTATGCAATTAATATCCGCACCGTCGACTATCGCCTTTTCCAAAAGTATTCTGTCGGATGCCTTTATTGCTGATATAAGCGCCTCACCCTTTTCATCGCATATGAACGTGGCTTTATCTGCCGCCATAGCCGAAGTGATGAAAACAGTTGCAAATACAAGGGAAATCGTAAAAAAACGCATTTTTAGTATCAACGCCATGCTTAATTAGCAATTCTGCTTACGTTAAAGTTTGCCAATGTTCTGGTAAATTTTCTATAAAATCCCAGTCCTTAGTCATCTGTTTCCTCTTTTTTCTCCACGTCGCCGGTGTCGATCTCGTAAATCGGTTTTATATTTTCCGCATCCGCTTTGCGAAGCGTTAAAACCTTCCGCATACAAAACCACGCAAGAGCGATTATAAACACCCAACTGCCGATCATCATGATATAGCCGCCAGCAGTCATGATTTAAGTTCCTTCCTGCGCCACGCAACTTCAACAGCGGCTATAAGAACACCGATAAACGCTAACATGCAACCTAACGTTCCTGCCTTGTAGACAAAATTCGGATCATCCGGGCTTGGCATAAAGCTTCCGGCGTCCTGATACACCCACACGCTAAGAATAATGATGAGATACGCAGGCGTTACATATTTTATGATAACCTTAAAAAATGCAGGCACCCTTATATCCGCCCCATGGTGCAATTGCTGAAAACCTCTGTCGATTCCATACACCCACGCAAAAATAATAACCTCGCCCGTTGCAAATAAAACGATGGCAAAAGTACCGGCCCAAAAATCCATCATGTCCAGCACGCCTTTGTCGAGCCAAAAAATTGCTGGCTGAGCCGCTACAAAACAGAAAGCACCTAAAATTGTGACAGATTTTTTACGGGTTAGCCCGAACTCGTCTTCCAAAAATGCGATGCCAGGTTGCAACATGGATATCGAACTTGTGACACCTGCCAGAAACAAAAGAAAAAACCACATGAAGGCCAACAGGGCAGTTAGCGGCATTTGGTCAAACACCATCGGCATGGTGACGAAGCCCAGGTTAAAAGCGCCACCTGTCGCAATCTCCGTTATTCCGACAGGGCCGAAAAAAACGAACGCCGCCGGAATGGCGATAGATGCACCGATGATAACTTCGACAAATTCGTTTATGGAAATAGATGTTAGACCAGACAACGCCACGTCGTCTTTCGCTTTTAAATAACTGGAATAGGTGATAATAAGCCCCAGGCCGACAGAGGTAGTGAAAAAAATCTGCCCCGCCGCCGCAAGCCACACCTTTGCGTTTGTAAGCTGGCTAAAATCAGGGTTCCATAAAAACCCCAAACCACCGTCTACGCTCCAATCAGGCTTTAGCATATCTGGCGCACCAAGCGTTAAAACACGGATCATTATGACGACGCCCATAATAACGAGTATCGGCATCGCGATTTTGCAAACGGATTCGATGCCTTTCACCACACCCTTGTATATAAAATAGAAGTTAATAAAAAACGTGATGAGAAAAAAGACATAGGCGGAGCTTATACCGGAGAACCAATGGTTGTTAGCAAGCCCCTGGAAGGCTTTGAGAAAAACGCCCATCTCGTTCGCCTCCGCCGCATACCCCAAAGAGCCTGAAATGGCGTACCACGAATAGGCAAGGCACCATGCTTCTATATATACGTAGTAAAAATAGATCATGAGCGGGATAAAAATCCCCAGAACACCAAAGTAACGCGCGGCGCGGTGGTTCCAGAAAACATTAAGTATGCCAGGGCCTGAACCGTGCCCACGCCCTCCGGCCGCACGGCCCATCGTCCACTCAACCCAGCAGAGCGGGATACCGACAACAAGCAGGGCGATTATGTAAGGAATCATGAACGCGCCGCCACCGTTTTGCGCCGCCTGAACGGGAAAACGCAAAAAGTTACCAAGCCCAACGGCAGAACCTGCCACCGCCAGGATGATACCCATCCTGCTACCCCAGTTTTCTCTCGACATTTTTAGTTCCCGATTAAACTACAGCAAGTTAAAGCAGATATACGCTTTCCAAGTGGGCTTAATCTAACATTTTACCTTCAGCCTAGCAAGAGAAGCGCGCTTTGGGCAGTGGGTCAGTTTGCACACTGTTGTCATGCGCCGGCCTATTCGATTCACTTCGTTCACTCAGGGAAGGCTCCGCGAAGCATCTTAAATCTATTATTGTCGCGTCAGGTGTAATTCGAGATTCTTCGCCTTTGGCTCAGAATGACCAAACCGACCCACTACCACGCTTTTGTATATCGCGTTACTGCGTTATACTCCTGAATATAATGAACGTCATTGACGAAAAACTTGCCCGCCTGCAAAAACTGATTTTGAATGAAAAATCGGTTATTGTTGCCTTCTCAGGCGGTGTAGATAGCTCTTTTCTGCTTAAAGTTTGCCACGACACCCTTAAAAAAATTGGGGGCAGAACAGTGGCCGCAACCGGAAACTCAGCATCATTCCCCGCTTCGGAACTTGCCGACGCCAAGAAGATAACGGAAGAAATTGGCGCGAAACATATTATAATAGACACAAACGAACTTAAAAATGAGAACTATCGCAAAAACCCGCCCGACAGGTGTTATCACTGCAAAACCGAGCTTTTTAAAAAGCTGGCCTCTATTGCAAAAAATGAAGGTATTACAGCCATATTCGACGGTGCCAACGCCGACGATTTAAGCGACCACAGGCCAGGCTTGCGCGCACGGGATGAAAAAGGCGTAATAAGCCCGTTACAGGAAGCCTGCTTGACGAAGGATGAAATAAGGGCGCTTTCCAAAAAAATGGGGCTTTTTACCTGGGATAAACCTGCCTATGCATGTCTTGCCTCACGTCTGCCATATGGCTCTTCCATAACCGCCGAAAGCTTGAAAATGGTGGAAACCGCTGAATCTGCTATCCGCAGGCTCGGTTTCTCCCAAGTGAGGGTGCGTCATCACGGCGAAGTTGCCCGTATCGAGTTTTTAAAAGAGGATATCCCAAGGGCAATAGACGCAACCGTTGCGGATTCTATATATAAAGCCTTGAAAAAAGCCGGATTTCTTTATGTATCAGTCGATATCAAAGGATATCGACAAGGAAGCATGAATGAAACTAAAGGCTAGCCTTTTGTATACTCGTTCTTAAGCGCAGTAGCTTCTGTAAACTCAGGATCGAGGTCGAGCGCTTTATTCAAAACTTTGATGGCCTTTTCATCATCGCCAGATTCGTGCAGGGCGCGGGCCAGATTGTAGTATAATCCCTCGTTTTCAGGGTCTATCTTTAGCGCCATTACATAAATTTCTATGGCCCGCTTGAACTTTCCCTGCTTTCGCAAGGCAATGGCCATGCGGTTATATAGCTGTATATCGTTCGACGCTATTTTGATGGCCGCGCCAAACATCTTTTCGGCCTTATCATAAAGTTCTTTTTCAAGATAGGCGTTGCCGATTTCAAGTTTTACCTTTTCGTCGTCCGGCGCTAAAGATGTCGCCCCGTTAAATGAAGCTTCGGCCATACTCTCCGTTTCAATGAAAAGCTGACACTTCCCAAGCGCTACCAACAAAAACGGATCGGCCTTGTCTTCTTTTATAGCTCTCTCAAGGTGAGTCATAGCTTCTTTATAGTCTTTTTTGGCTACATGTAAAAACCCCTGCCATTTGCTGATACCAGGATACCTTTTCCCCTTGTTGGCATTTTGAAACGACGCATTGGCCTGATCGAACATCCCCATCTCGAGGTAACATCGCCCCTGCCAAAAGACAGACTCCGGGTTTGAAACAACATCGCCCGCTTCTCGAAACTTCTGAACCGCGTTTTCATAATCGCCCGCCTCAAAAAGCTCATGCCCTTCCTGCATTTGAGCCTCGGCAACCTGCTTCATATGCTCCATACCCATCCCGAACAGGCTGAAGATAGATTCGCGCAGTTCGTCTAGACTAAAGGGACGCTCCAGCAGAGTTGAAATGCCGTCGGCAAGGATGCCATCCTTAATTTTCCTGGAATCTGTTTTGGGCACTATCATGATAAACTTGACCGAAGCGAAGGCTTGGGTTCCGCTTAAAGACTTGAAAACCTGCATGCCGGAGTATTGTGGAAGATAGTAATTAACCAGAACGACGTCTGGCGTTTCCTTCTGTATCTCGGTTAATACTTTAAGACCGGATGTCAGGTCTTTCACTGAATTAAAGCCAATATCCCGCAAGGTTTCACGCATATTGCGTATCTCACCCTGATTGTCTACTATCAGGATTTTGGTATCCGCAAGCTCATGCGCCATGTTTAATCCGCTCTGTTTAACATGTCGTACTTAACAGAAAAATACCAGTTCCAAGGAAAGAAGCATGGTTGCCCGATTATATTATGATTTCTAAGTCCATGTAACAAAAATATAAAATTCAGCGTCTTGTGCTGGATAGCCGATATTTTAGGTAGCCTGCGCCAGATGTGCGGTAAGAGACAGGGCCTTGCACGGCTCAAGTAATTTTATCGCAAGAACAATTGGATGATAGTTCAATTACTGAATTTTTATTTATCCATATAACTTTTTTAACCAATACTATATGAGTAGTGAGTCAGTTTGGTCATTCTGAGCCAAAGGCGAAGAATCTCGAATTACATCTGACACGATAAGAATAGATTCGAGATGCTTCGCGGAGCCTGCCCTGAGTGAACGAAGTGAATCGAATGGGCTTTAGACAACAATGCGCAAACTGACCCACTACCTTCACAGCTCTCCGTTTGACACCCGCTTTTAGGGCGCATATCATGATTGTAAATAAAAGCTACCGCACCCTCTGGAGGAGAGTTACCTTGGCCGACGATAAGCTCAAATCAGAAATAGAAAACGAGTTTTTAAAGCTACTTATCTCTGCCATGAAAAAAGGAATGACGGTAGAAGAATTTTTTGGCGTGGCCGATATCACCCTTGACCACCTGAAAGGTTCATCGAACAATGAAACTATCGCAAAAATCATCAGCGGTTCGGCATCGCCGAAAGATGTAGATAAAATGCTTGGAGAACTGCCACAAAAAAAGGGTACGCCGTAAAAGCTACTAGCTACTCCTCGTCTATCCCAAGTTCCTTGCGCCACTTGGCAAGCTGTGCGGCTTTACGTTCTTCAATGGTTTTCATGGGCAAATCCATATACTTTCCATCCACTTGGCGCTCCGGCTCGCGGGCCGGGCCACGGGCTTTAAATCTGCCGGTCTGCGGGCGTTTAGGGTTTTTGCCTCTTCTTGGCGTCTGTTGTCTTTGTCGCTTCAACGTTTAACCACCTTTATTCTGTTTAGATCATTATCAATAGAGGAAACGGAGCGCAAACGCCCCCGCTTATATAGAAAATCAGAAAATTTAATCCGTATTAATTACCCGACCCTGCAAAAGGACAGAAGTCCTGTTCATGAAAATCTGATGGATCATAAAGTTTCGGGATCACACGGTAAGCGTCGGACTCGATCCCTGTACTATTTTATACATTAATTTAATGGTAAAAGACAAAAGAAAAAATTCACCGTTAAACATCCAGTGCGCCAATAAGCTCCCGATAGTCAGAAACTCCAAGAGATTCCAAAAGATCCGGCAGTTCCTCGGCCAAAGTTTTGCAAATTTCGGGTTCTACAAAGTTCATCGAGCCTATCTGCACAGCCGACGCTCCGGCAAGAATAAACTCGACCACGTCTTCTACGCATGATATACCGCCTATGCCAAAAATAGGTATTTTAACCGCCCTGTAACATTGCCACACCATCCGCACGGCAACAGGTTTAATGGCAGGGCCGGAAAGCCCACCCATCACGTTTGCAAGAATAGGCTTGCGTGATCTTATGTCTATCGCCATGCCGGAGAGAGTGTTTATCACAGACAGACCGTCAGCGCCGCTGTCTTCGCACACTTTTGCAAATTTGGCTATATCGGCCACGTTTGGCGAAAGTTTAACGAACAACGGTTTGTTTGTTACCTTACGACATGCTTTAACAACATCTTCCGTAATTTGGCAACTTGCGCCGAATACCAGCCCCTCGTTGTTCCTGTTAGGACACGATATATTCATTTCAAGCCCATGCACACCGTCAACCTCATTCAATCTGCTGGCGACCTCAACATATTCATCCACCGTTTCACCAAAAAAGTTTGCGATGATTACGAGGTCCTTATCTTTTATTTTAGGCAGTTTCTGGTTTACAAACCTGTCTATCCCTATGTTTTGCAATCCAATGGCGTTTAGCATACCGCCTGGTGCTTCGCAGATTCTTGGTGCGGGGTTCCCGGCTCTCGGTTTTAGGGACAATGCCTTGGTAACAAACCCGCCAATAACGGAAATATCATAAAACCGCTCATACAACGTGCCATATCCAAAAGTGCCAGACGCACCTAAAATAGGATTTTTGAGGTTTAACCCGGCTATATTATTTGCAAGATTAACAGGCATATTAAATTTCTACCTCAAAGGAATCGAACACCGGCCCCCTGCTACAGACCGTTATATAGTTCTCCTCTCCCCTTTTCTTGGTCACGCACCCGACACAGGCCCCGAACCCGCAAGCCATCCTGTTCTCAAGCGATACGGAACATTTAATGCCGTGGGCCTCGGCTATCCTGGCAACGGCCCTCATCATAGGTGTTGGGCCACAGGTAAAAATAACGTCTGGCTTTTCGCCCGAATCGAGCTTTTTTACAAGAGGCTCGGTTACAAGCCCATGTTCCCCTGAGGAGCCATCCTCAGTAGCGGTTATAACGCAAGCTCCCCTCTCCTTAAGCCTGTCCGCATATATCAGAAGTTCAGAAGTTCTCGCACCAAGAAAGACGGTGTGGTCAACGTCACCTTCCGCATGGTCAATAAGCCCTAAAAAAGGAGCGACACCGGAACCGCCAGCAACGGCCCATAAGGAACGGGCTCCGTCCGGAACCTCAAAGTTCGTCCCGAAAGGGCCAATCACGTCTATTCTGTCCCACGGAACAAGAGTAGATAAAAGGCTCGTCCCCCAGCCTACGGTCTGCACAACCAGGCCAAAGCCGGAACCGTCTTTTTTATAATCGGCAACGCTCATCGGCCTGCGTAAAAACGGGTCGGCTGACTGCGAACAGCGCACCATGAAAAATCGACCGGGGCGAATATCGGCGATAGGCTCTAAAGGCTCTAAGCCAAGATAAAAAAAGTCGCCACCCAGTTCCTCGTTAACCCTTACGATGCAATCCAATTTTTCAATTATCCTAAATAACTATCAGAACAGTTTACTTCCTAAACGAGCGGACGGAAACAGTGATTTTGCCTATAAAGCTGATAAGTTTAAGCTGGCTCTCCACACCACCCTGGGCAAGTTTTAAATGTGTCACATCCGCAACATCCTGCCCCAACGTCGGGTCCATCGGAATCCATTCTGAAATGTAAACTTCGGGCCATGCGTGATATAAAAAACCGTCGTTAGCACGAGAATAGACTATTCCCGACGCGGTTCTGGTTGGTATGCCAACGCTTTTCGCCAACGCTGTAAAAAGGTTAGTGTGGCTTTGGCACTCCCCCTTCCTTGAACGTAAAACATCCACGGCGGTGATTGAATCTGACAATTCTTTTTTCAGATTCTCAAAAACCCAGCGCCTTATTTTTTTTGCCGCCTCAAAGGCGTCTGTTTCTCCACCGATAATCTTAAGCGCCTGTTTTTTTATCATCTTGTTGCCAGACTGTATCTCAGGCGTGGGCCGTAACCCATCGGGCATAAGAGCAGACGCTTCCTTTATCGAAATTTTACCTTGTGGAACCCTGCGCTGAATAGTTACTGCCAAACTTAAACTCCGCCCACCTTTTGCGTCTTGCACCCACTTGGCCGCTCCAACCCGTTGCCTGTCATCCTCCGGAATGGCGGAAGGGTTTTTAATGCCGCCTATCACAAGGTTCAATTCTTTTAAGGATCCGGCAGAGGGTATCGGCTTATCCGGCTTGACAAGGCTAAACGTGATGAGGCTCGACACCGGAACGGCGGAACCTTTCGGGAAATATAACGCCGTCGCCTCGTCTACCACTTCAGACACCATGCCCATCATGCTCTGCTCTTCTCGCACAGTAACTCCATCTTGCGTCACATAACTTTTGCTTGTAAACCCCTGCATGGCGACATCTATAACAAAAACCTCAACTTCGCCCCCAGCAGATTTTATTTTCTTTTTACCAATAACGTTTAGCGTCATCGGAGCAAAGGTTCGCAATTCCACCATGTAAACAGGAACGGTTAAACGCATGCCGACTTTTAGTTGATCGGCCAGTTTAAATGAAAACGTTTCAGCAAAATCTACCCCATCCGGCAATTTTTTAGTTACGTCGTTTGAGCCGCCCGCCCCTTTAATTGATAGTTTTAAAACATTTCCGTCTATCGTGCCGACTGTTAGTTGACGCTGGTTATCTATTTTCATAAGGGAGATAAAGCCCAAAACATCCTTTTTGTTATCGAGATGATAAGACCTTGAAAACGACATATCCTGCGTAATGCCCATAACGTTAAGGCGTATAACGGCCCGCGACGTTATGCGATATCCATCTTTTCCTTTTTCGATTTTCTGATGCGAAAAGCCGATTTTGTTTTTACCAAAGGATACATTCATCCACGTTTCAGAAAGCAGTGTTTCGTATTGCCTTCCAAACCATGAAGGAGTTTCGGCATATGCGTTTGGAAGCAGAACACAGAACGTAAACAGGACGGCAAATAAAAATCGCGCAACGCAGGTCAGGTTCATTTTACCGGTACAACCTTTCACCAGGATTAAGGCCAATAACACCCATTATAAGAGCGATCGATGCAAGTTCTATTTGCACAAACATCCATACGGCGTTTTGATTAACCTACGACTTTACCATCGTAAAATATTCCTGCAACGCCATGATATCCATTCCGCCTTTAACAAGTGCCTCTATCGCCGTAACCGACGCCAAGGCACCTTCGACGGTGGTCTGGTATGGCACGTTCATCGTAAGCGCCGTTCTTCTTATAGTGTAAGAATCCTGAATAGACTTTTTGCCGAAGGTCGTATTGATAACCATAACAATATCGCCATCGGCCAACCTGTCTACACATGTCGGGGTTCCTTCGCCGACTTTGGCTAACACCTCAACGGCAAGCCCGGCACCTTTCAACGCGGCCGCCGTTCCACTTGTGGCAAGCAATGAAAACCCCATATCAGCGAGACGCCTTCCGGCTGTCACCGCCATTTTCTTATCAGAATCTGTTACAGAAACAAAAACCGCGCCAAACAACGGGAGCTCAACCCCGGCGGCGCTAGACGCTTTTGCAAACGACATCCCGAACGAGCGGGCAAGCCCCATAACTTCGCCTGTCGATTTCATCTCAGGCCCAAGGATCGTATCTACATTAGGAAACTTTATAAACGGGAAGACAGCTTCCTTAACGGCAACATGGCTGAATTTTATTTCCTCGGTGAAACCCAACTCAGCTAACGTTTTGCCAGCCATAACACGCGCCGCGATCTGCGCCAGCGGTTTGCCTATTGTTTTGGAAACAAAAGGAACAGTACGCGAAGCCCTGGGGTTTACTTCCAAAATAAAAATCTCGTTATCCTGTATGGCAAACTGTATGTTTATAAGCCCCACGGTTTCAAGTTCTACCGCCAACATTTTGGTTTGGCGTTTTACTTCCTCAACAAGTTCGACGCTTACGCTACGCGGCGGAAGTGAACAGGCCGAGTCGCCAGAATGTACACCCGCCTCCTCTATATGTTCCATCACGCCGCCAATTACAACCGTCTTGCCATCTGAAACCGCGTCTACGTCAAGCTCTATCGCGGAATTCAAAAACTTGTCGATAAGAATTGGTTTATCTGGCGACGCCTGCACGGCGTTTGCCATGTAAAACTTTAACGCATCGTCATCGTAAACTATCTCCATCGCCCGTCCGCCTAAAACATATGAAGGGCGCACAACAACCGGATAGGATATCTCTTTTGCTATGGCAAGAGCTTCGACCGTGTTTGTGGCGATCCCGTTTGGCGGCTGTTTTAAATCAAGTTTCTCCAACATCGCCTTGAAACTTTCGCGGTCTTCTGCGCGGTCTATAGCTTCCGGGCTTGTGCCGATAATCGGCGCACCCGCTTCCTTTAGCGCCTTTGCGAGGTTCAACGGCGTCTGCCCACCGAACTGCACTATTATCCCGTCCGGTTTTTCACGGTCTATGATAGACATCACATCTTCAAACGTCAGCGGCTCAAAGTATAATCTGTCTGAAGTATCGTAATCGGTTGAGACAGTTTCCGGATTACAGTTGACCATGATGGTTTCATAGCCATCCTTCTTCAACCCCATAACACCGTGGACGCAACAGTAGTCAAACTCTATCCCCTGCCCGATTCTGTTCGGCCCGCCGCCTAAAATTATTATCTTCTTTTTATCGGACACATCGGCCTCGCACTCTTCTTCGTATGTCGAATAAAGATAGGGAGTGTATGCCTCAAACTCACCTGCACATGTGTCTACCCTTTTATATACCGGAACGACGCCTGCCTTTAACCTTCTTGCCCGTATATCTTTTTCTGTTACGCCCGCAAGCTTTGCAAGGCGCCTGTCGGAAAAACCAAGTTCCTTTAGCTCGCGCAAGCGGTCGTCGTCGCCAAGCCCCTCGTTAATAACTTCCATTTCGGTATCGATAATCTGTTTCATGTTGTGCAAAAACCATGCGTCTATTTTTGTAGCCTGATGCACGCGTTCAATTGTCCAACCGCGCCTTAACGCTTCGCCAAGGTATGGAAACCTTTTCGACGACGGCACTTTTAACACTTTCTCTATCTGCTCGTTTGTAGCGCTGTCTTTATTTTTAAAACCGAAATAGCCCGTCTCAAGCGAGCGTATCGCTTTTTGTAGCGACTCCTTGAACGTGCGGCCAATGCTCATCACCTCGCCAACAGATTTCATCTGCGCACCTAAAACGTCTTCGGCTTTTGGAAACTTTTCAAACGCGAACCGTGGTATCTTCACAACGCAATAATCAATCGTCGGCTCAAAAGATGCCGGCGTCATGCGGGTTATGTCGTTAGGTATCTCGTCCAGCGAATAACCGACGGCAAGCTTAGCGGCGATCTTAGCTATCGGAAAACCTGTAGCCTTAGACGCTAACGCCGATGAACGCGATACACGCGGATTCATTTCTATTATCACAAGCTCGCCGTTTTCAGGGTTCACGGCAAACTGTATGTTAGACCCGCCCGTGTCCACACCAATCTCCCGGATAATGGCTATCGCCGCGTCACGCATGATCTGATATTCACGGTCGGTCAACGTTTGCGCCGGCGCAACGGTTATAGAGTCGCCCGTATGAATTCCTAACGGATCGAAATTTTCTATCGAGCAGACTATGACCACGTTGTCTTTCATGTCGCGCATGACTTCTAACTCAAACTCTTTCCAGCCTGCGATGGAGCGCTCTATTAACACTTGCGACACGGGGCTCATGGCAAGGCCGGTTCTCACGCTCTCTTCATATTCCGCCTCGCTTGCGGCAAAACTTCCGCCTGCGCCGCCCAATGTAAACGCAGGGCGTATAATCGCCGGAAGGCCAACGATGTCTAACGCATCGAGCGCTTCTTCCATGTTGTGCGCAAGGCGCGACTCCGGCGTTTTTAGCCCGATGGACGCCATCGCCTTTTTGAACAGGTCACGGTCTTCCGCCTTTTTTATCGCGTCGAGTTTTGCGCCGATAAGCTCTACGCCATGTTTTTCAAAAACACCGGCTTCGGCTAACGCAACGGTCACGTTCAACGCCGTCTGCCCGCCAACCGTCGGCAGAACCGCGTCCGGCTTTTCACGCTCTATTATTTTCTCCACCGCTGACGGTGTTATCGGCTCGATGTATGTGCGGTCGGCCATGTCGGGGTCTGTCATGATTGTGGCTGGGTTTGAGTTTACAAGGCAGACCTCATACCCCTCCTCTTTTAGCGCCTTCACGGCCTGCGTGCCGGAATAGTCAAACTCGCACGCCTGCCCGATGACGATAGGCCCCGCACCAATAACAAGAATTTTTTTTATGTCAGTTCGTTTCGGCATTTTTTTAGTTTAAACTTACAATTTGAAGAAAGAATATAGCTAGGTTAGGCAGCTAACTCTGCTTTAACATTTTCGCGGCTACTCCACAACACAGGTGTAATACCGTAGTTTTTTATAGCATCAAATACACTTGAAGGCACTCTTTGTTCCTTGTCATTAAGCAGTGCATATGCTCGTGAGTCCGATGGCCTTACATCTCTAGTGTCAATCCACTTAAATGCAAGGGCTTCTGCTGTATTCCTACTTGGGTTAGTAATTGCTTTAATGATGCGCTCAGGATGTTGCTGATATTTGGTAATAACAAAATCAAATAAATGATCGTAACCACTCTTGCCAGCAAACTTCACATTTTGTGTATAACGAATATCATTTTGATCAAGCCACTGAACTATATCTTCATAAAAAAGACTAGCAACCATTGGCTGTGCCAGATAAAACAAGTCATTAACTGCTAGCATAGCCTGAATTAAATTATGTTTACGCAATGCGAAACTTTCAGCAGAAGCACGAACTTCTAAAGCCCCGTTATTATTATCGATACCAAACCCTGCTAAAGTCATTTTCAGCAAATCTTTACGCTTTGGAGTATCTAGTTTGCACCCAGCTTGCAAAAGATCATCCATAATGTAGCCATCGTCAGTAAGCACAAATGTTCTATTTTGCTTCTTGGTGTATATCTGGAGATAGTCATTATGTCGATCAAGGTAAGGGGTCGTAATCTCCACCCAATTGTCAGGCATCTCCCGTAGCAATGTCTTATCCTTAAGCCATAAAACATATTGATCTAGTAATTTTTGTATTTCATCAATCATGAGAAAAGGCCCCTAAAAATTTTAGGTGGCTTAATAACGTTGCATATAAATCAGAAATATTGGGGAATTTATCTTCAGGAACGGGGATAGCCCATTTATGACCATATCCCTCACGATAAATATGCAAATGTGGGCTTCCTATTTCTTCATCATTTGGATTACGGTGAGGAGAACCTCCAAAATCTAACCGCACTAGCACAATAACTTGCCTTGCCCTACTCTGGTGCGTACCTTTAAGCAAATTAATACGCCCTCTATAAATATCAAGGTTGAACTCCTCTCTATTGTCCTGTGACACAAGCGGCACACATAAAGACCCGCCAGAGTTTGGATAATCCCAAGTATCATCATTAACACGCAATTTTGGCATTGAAATTAAAGTATCAGCTTCAGTTTGTGTTAGGTTTATATCGGTCATACAATTACGATGTTATTCTATTTTCATCCCTCCATCAAATCGGTAAACCGTTTGAACAAATATTGCGCATCGTTGGGGCCGGGGGAGGCTTCCGGATGGTATTGCACCGAAAACACTTTTAACTTGTCAGACTTTATGCCTTCAACGGTTTTATCGTTCAAATTTATGTGCGTAACTTCTACGCCGTCCGGCAGGGACTTGTCGTCCACCGCGTAGTTATGGTTCTGCGCGGTTATCTCTACCTTGCGGGTTAAAAGATCCATAACCGGCTGGTTGCCGCCATGATGCCCGAACTTTAATTTATAAGTATCCATGCCAAGCGCACGGCACAACGTCTGATGCCCGAAACAGATTCCGAACAAAGGTTTTTTGCCTATCAACTCTTTTACGGTTTCTGCGGCGTATGGAACAGCCGATGGATCACCAGGCCCGTTGGAGAGGAAAATTCCGTCCGGTTGCTTTTTTAATATCTCGTCAGCCGTCATGCTTGCCGGAACAACAGTAAGATCACACCCGGCGTTTACAAGATGGCGCAGGATATTTCGCTTCACGCCATAATCAATCGCCACAACTTTATATTTTGATTCACTATCAGGTTTGGTAAACCCTTGCTCAATATCCCACAGTCCGTCGTCCCAGCTATATGCCCCATCGCATGTGACTTTCGACACAAGGTCAATGCCGTCTGTTCCCGCAACTTTTGTTACGCGTGCTTTTAGCTCATCTATATCGGCATCGGGCAAAGAAATTATAATCGCAGGTAACGCACCTTTTTCGCGTATGTGACGGGTCAACGCTCTCGTGTCTATCCCCTGTATGCCAACAACGTCATGCTCGCGCAAATAGTCGCCCAGCGTTTTTGTTTTGCGCCAGTTTGATGCTATGGCGCTCTCTTCTTTAACTATAAAACCTGCGGCGAAAATATCGCACGACTCGACGTCCTCGTCGTTCACACCATAATTGCCTATGAGCGGATAGGTCATGGTGATAATCTGCCCTTCGTATGAAGGGTCTGTGAGGATCTCCTGATATCCCATCATGGAAGTGTTGAACACGACTTCGCCAGATGTCTCGCCAACTGCGCCCAACGGCTTGCCGGTGAACACGCGCCCGTCAGACATAACAAGATACGCTTTTTTCATTTACTTCCTTTCGCGCCTATATTTGCGGGTACTCTTTCCCTCCCTTGTGTGCTCACAAGGGGGTATAGAGATATAAAGACCCGCTTCTTCTCTCCCTTAGGGTGACATAGGCGCCGCACCTTTCCCCTCCCTCGAGGGGAGGGGATCAAGGGGAGGGTGTATAAATAAATCATCCACCCCCACCTGACCTCCCCCCTTAAGGGGGAGGAATCTTTCATTGCCATTCGTGTACCACTCTTCCTTTTACAATCGTTACGTCCGCCCGTCCTTTAACTTTCCATCCGCCAAACGGAGTGTTTTTCCCCTTCGATCTGAATTTTGAAGGGTCGATAACCCATTCCGCCTCCGGGTCGATTATGGTAACATCCGCAACCGCGCCTTGTGACAATGAGCCCCTCTCTATTCCCAAAATTTTCGCAGGTGCGCTCGTTAATGTTTCTATAAGCCGTGACGGCGTTAAAACCTTTTTATCGACAAGGGCCAGGCTTAAAGGCAAAGCCGTTTCCAGCCCGACGATTCCAAACGCGGCCTGGTCGAATTCCGTCTCTTTTTCATCAGCGCTATGCGGCGCATGGTCTGTGGCTATGCAGTCGATCGTCCCGTCCTTCAATCCTTTTTTTATCGCCTCAACATCTTTATCTTCGCGCAGTGGAGGCGCCATCTTGGCGTTCGTGTCATATCCGTCGCAACAGACATCGGTTAACGTAAAATGATGCGGCGCGGCCTCGCCCGTAACTTTCACGCCTCGTCTCTTCGCCTCGCGTATAAGCTCAATAGAATACGCACTCGACAAATGCGCGATATGAACCGGCAGGTCGAGATATTCGGCAAGTGTTATATCACGCGCCACGATAGAATCCTCCGCCGCCTTAGGCTGGCCAACCAGCCCCATTCGCACAGCTTGCGCCCCCTCGTTCATAACTCCGCCGCCCGACAGCGAATGATCTTCCGCGTGTTCTATTAAAGTCAACCCGAACATGGAGCCATATTCCATCGCAAGCCGCATTAACCTTGCGTCCATCACGCACTTGCCGTCGTCGGAGAGCGCCACCACTCCGCATTCCGCCATTTCGCCTATCTCGGCCAGCTTTTCACCCTTTAACCCCTGCGTAACCGCACCAATCGGAAAAACGTTAACAACCGCTTTTTTCGCTTTTTCCGTTATCATGTCGGTAACGGAAGCGGAGTCGTTCACAGGATTAGTGTTCGCCATGCAGGCTATCGACGTAAATCCTCCGACAGCGGCAGACAAGGCGCCGGTTTCTATCGTCTCTTTATATTCATATCCCGGTTCGCGAAGATGCGTGTGCATATCGATAAGCCCCGGCGTCACCCATTTTCCGGTTGCGTCTATCACCTTCGCGCCGGAGGGAGCTTTCAAATTTCGGGCCATCTTCGAGATAACTCCCTTTTCTATGAGAACGTCGGTCACCTCGTCTACACCGGAGGCAGGGTCAATCACCCTCCCGTTTTTTATCAATAAACCCGCCATCTACTCCCCCTGCGCAAGGCCGCCGCCCAAAAGAAGATAAAGAATAGCCATCCGCACAGCCACACCGTTTTTTACCTGGTCGAGGATAACAGACCACGGCCCGTCTGCCACGTCTGGCGCAATTTCGACTCCACGGTTTACAGGCCCCGGATGCATAACCACCACATCTTTTGCCGCAAGTTTTAGCCTCTCCGAGGTAAGCCCGAAAAGCCGCGAATATTCACGAAGATTAGGAAATGTCGCCTGCCCTATCCTCTCTTTTTGTATCCGCAACATCATCACCACATCAGCATTTTTTACAGCGGTCTTTATCGATGTTGTCACACCGTCCGCCATTTCTTCTGCATTTACCGGAAGAAGGGTTTTGGGGCCGCATATGGTAACAACGGCACCAAGTTTTTTAAGCCCAATTATGTTAGACCTTGCAACGCGGCTGTTTAATATATCGCCGACGATAGAAACCTTAAGCCCCATAAACGCCTCTTTATGCTCGCTTATCGTCATGATATCAAGGAGGCTCTGGCTTGGATGTTCGTGCCTGCCGTCACCGGCATTTACAACCGAGCAACGCTCTATCATTTCAGACACCTGAAAAGGGGCACCGGAATGCGGGCTTCGTATGGTTATCAGGTCAGGATTCATGGCCCGCAACGTTCCCGCCATATCTTTTAGCGATTCCCCCTTGCTCATCGATGAGCCGGACGCGCTTATATTGATGACATCGGCAGATAACCTTTTACCGGCAATTTCAAAACTCATTCTCGTTCTTGTGGAAGGCTCAAGAAAACAGTTGATAACCGTTCTGCCGCGTAAGGTGGGAATCTTTTTCACCTCCCGTTCGGAAACTTCTTTCATCATTTTGGCGGTTGTGAGAAATTGCCCGATATCGTCGCGAGACAAATCGTCCATCGAAAGAAGATGGCGATGAGAAAAAACGTTCGCCTCACTCCCCATTGTTCTCTCCGTTTTTATCTCCCGCGCCTGTTAACACAATCTCATGGCCGTCACACTCTTTAAACCTCACCCGTATTTTCTCTACATACTGGGTTGGCACGTTTTTGCCGCAATAATCTGGCCGGATAGGAAGCTCTCTATGCCCACGGTCTATTAAAACAGCTAGTTGAACCTCTTTCGGCCTGCCAAGATCAAAAAGATGCGTAATGGCGGCGTTTATGGTGCGCCCGGTAAAAAGCACGTCGTCTACAAGCAAAACCGTTTTCCCTTCTATGGAAAACGGGATATCGGTACCTTTGTCTTCTTTCAGGGTTGCCCCTTTTTTGTTAAAATCGTCGCGATACAAGGTTGTGTCCATAACACCTGTGGGAAGCTCCACTTCGGTTATTTTCTTAAGCTTTTTTGTAAGCCTTCGTGCCAGAACGCCGCCACGGGTCACGATCCCTACAAGGACAAGGCTGTCAAGGTCCCTGTTTTTTTCAACTATCTCGTGCGCCATGCGGGTTATGGTCTGGCGCATCTTGTCCGCCGTCAGAATTACACCCGTTTCTTCTGTCGCCTTTTTCTTTTTAGCTTGGGGAGCCACTTGTATCCACCTGTAAACATTAGAGTTAAAAACAACAGGGCTTCAATTGCAAGGTGAGACAAAAAAAGGCTAAGAAACTGTGGAGAACCGTAACCGGCCCGTCGAATACCAGGTCTTCGGCAACTTTTTAGCCTCACCGGACTAATTTAAAGCGCAAGCCGTAAGCTTTGAATCAATGTATCAAAGGCCACCCGATGTAGCAAGTGGATACTTTTTCTGGTTAACCGGTTTTCTTGCCAAAAACGGACGTTAAAAGAAATAAAAATGAAGCCGTAAGGATAATCGAAGCCCCGGAAGCAATATCAAAGCTATAAGAAAAAACAAGCCCGAACAGCACCGAGATTAGCGCCACGGCTATCGAAATCAGATACTGCGTTTTATAAGCGTGCGCCAGCATATAACCAATGGCACCAGGAATTACAAGAAGCGCAGAAACCAGAACTATGCCAAGCAGTTTTATCGACACCACTATGGTAAGCGCAATCATGACATGTAAAAGATCTTGCAAACGCTCCACATTCACCCCCGAAAACCGCGCCCACTCCTCGTCGCAACAATCAACCAGGAATTCCTTACGCAAATAAAAAAAGATGCCTGTAACAACCACGAAAACAACACCCGCCATTACAAGGTCTGCTTCGGTTACGGCCAGTATGGAACCAAAAAGGTATGAGAAAAGGTCTATCCCGCTCCCTTGCATAAAACCTAAAAACAGAACGCCTAAAGCCATAGACGTAGCAAAAACAACACCGGTGCTAACATCTTCATGCACGCCGCCCCGCCTTGAAAACCAGCCGATGGCAAGGGCCACGACAACAGAAAAAACAAGGGCGGACATTGTAAGGTTTATTCCTAAAAACGCGCCAATCGCTATACCGCCGAAAGCCGAATGCGAAACACCAACCCCCATGAACGAGAGCCTCTTTAAATTTACCGGTACGGATAGAACGGCGAGCAGGGTGCCAACTAAAACTCCCGCCATAAGGGCGCGAACCATAAACCCGTAAGAAAACATCTCAAGCATTTTTGTTTTGCCTCGCATTGGTTATACACCAACAAAGACAACCATGGGAGTGACACGAAAAAGTCTCAAGCATTTTTATTTTGCCTCATGGTCATGCGGCCGCACAACACGATGCGGCGTGGAATGATCGTGCATTAAAATCTCCGCTTCGCACCCGTATGCCTGCCCTATAACACCATCGGACAAAACATCTTTAGGCGAACCGTGAACAAAAACTTTCTGGTTGATGCATATAAGGTCGTCCACCATTTTTGTTATAACGCCCAGGTCGTGGCTTACCAGCATGATCGTCATTCTCATGTTTTTCACAAGCCCTTTTAACATCTTGTAAAATGTGTCCTGCGACACCACATCCACACCTGTCGTAGGCTCATCTAACAGAAGAAGATGCGGTTTAACGCAAAGTGCGCGGGCTATAAGCGCCCTTTGCCGCTCCCCGCCCGAAAGCTTGCCGAAACGCTTATCTGCAAAACTTTGCGCACCAACAACCGATAACGCTTCGTTAACCGCCGCATGATCTTTTTCTTTAGGCCCACGCCCCAAACCGATGGTCCCAAACCGACCCATCATTACGACCTCGCGAACTGATACGGGAAACATGCGGTCATAAGTTATGCTTTGTGGAACGTAGCCTATAAAACTGTGCGATTTTCCGGGCGGGTGACCAAATATGCGAACCTTTCCACCATCAGGCTTGAGCAAACCTAAAAGAACCCTGAGTATTGTTGTTTTACCAGCGCCGTTAGGGCCGATCAATCCTGTGAAACTTCCAGCCTGTATAGAGAAAGATACGTCGTCTAACACCTTGTGGCCGTCGAAACTTAAAGATACGTTTTCGACCTCAACCACGTTTGCTTTTGTCATAGTTCTACGTTATGTTGTAAAAACTTTTTTTCAGACTCAGCCCATTTAAAGACAGAAGCACCCTTAACCTTGCCATCGTAAACCGAAATTACAACATGTGACGCGTCCGGGTATAGCGGTTCACCGGTTCCTTCCCACATGGCGGCCCGGTTATCTTCAGCCGACCAGTACGGGTCATGATTTGGATGTGAGTGGTAAAACCCGATGATATCAAGTTTCTGTTTCGATGCGTCCATCATAGCCTTGTGAAGTTCTTTCGGGTCGATAAAATATCCTGTGTCGGCCGATCGTGTGTATTTATCCGGATATTTTTCGTTTAACTCGTTTTGTATATTTGCGCAGGGGCGCACTTCCGTTTTTGTTTTGTCGGAAAAATCACCGATGATTACCCCGCAACATTCATGGGGGAACTCGCGCTCGGCGTGTTCTTTCATGACGTCAAAATCTTTGGCTCTCAGTTTCAGCATTTTGATTTGTCTGAATATCTTAAAAATTTAACATTATACATCAGGCGTGACCTTGCGCTATTTATGGTAGTGAGTCAGTTTGCGCATTGTTGTCATGCTGAAGCCCATTCAATTCAATTCGTTCACTCAGGGCAGGCTCCGCGAAGCATCTCGAACCTATTATTGCGTCAGATGTAATTCGAGATTCTTCGCCTTTGCCTCAGAATGACCAAACTGGCTCACTACCCTATTTATACCCCACACAGTTTAGGTGTTTGGTCAAAAATAGCTGTTCCTTTATAATCGAAAAATGAAAAAACAAAAACTGTCTGAAAAATCAAAACTTGAAACGGCGCCCATCGTCTACGGAGCGTGGGGAATAAGCGGCCCCCCATTCTGGGATGAGCGCGACCGGAACCAATCCATCAAAACAATCCAGACGGCGCTCGATCTTGGCGTTAATATGATCGACACCGCACCGATATACGGATTCGGTCGCTCTGAGGAAATCGTCGGTGATGCTATCAAAAACAGGCGCGATGATCTCCTGATCGCCACGAAACTGGGGCTCCGATGGAAAGAAGAAAACCTTGCGACCATGTATCACGATCTATCGGCCAAATCGGTGGTCGAGGAGCTGGAAAACTCGCTCCATCGCCTTGCAACCGACCATATCGACCTGTACCAGATACATTGGCCCGACCCCGACACACCCATCGATGAAACGATGACCGCACTGGCCAAATTGCAGGAAAAAGGCAAAATCATGGAAATTGGCGTGAGCAACTTCGACGTAAAACTTTTAGAAACTGCGCAAAAAATGGCACAGATAACATGTGTACAGCCGCAATACAGTTTGCTTGTGCGTGATATCGAAAGCTCGCTACTCCCCTATATTATAGATGAGGGGATCGGCTCTATAGCCTACAGCCCGCTGGCTTCCGGGCTCCTCACAGGTAAATATGATAAAAACTCAAAATTTACAGGCTGGCGCGGACGCGGGAAATTAGGAATTTTTCAAAAAGAAGCACTTGCAGTGGCCTTGGAAAAGGTTGAACGCCTTAAAAATTATGCGGGAGAAATAGAAACACCGTTAACACATTTGGCTTTGCGATGGGTTACATCACAAAAAGGGGTTTCGGCGGCGATTGTTGGGGCCAACACGCCAGAGCAAGTTGCAGATAATATAAAAGCGTTTGATCGCAATATCCCCAAAGCTGTCTTTGATGAACTTGAAAAAATCGTAACCTGATTTTTCAACCTTGATGAGAGCTTTATATCTGCGATCGCGTTATTTGCAGAGAGGGCTTCATATCTGGCGGTAGCGCAATTAAAAAGCCGAGGCGGTCATGGATATGCAGGGGTTGACCGCCCCGGCGGAGAGGCTGTTTAAGTTTTAGATAACCGGTTTCTGGTTCTCTACGTCGTTGCTAACGATGACACTTGGGGCACTGTTCAGCTCACCGTAAGGCAGAACGTCTTCCCATCCGAGAAGAGCTAACTCGTAAGAGTTGCGTCCTGTTTCTTTTGCGTATACGCCGTGATCCTCAATTCTCAAGTCGCGCTGAAAAGATGCGAGAATGATGGTGTTATAATCGACTTTTCTCTCGTTATCCACGAATGCGCGGTCAAAAGAAGCCTGAACCTGGTTGAAGCTATACTGCTCATGGCCGAACCCACGATCGAAAGAAGCATTGATATTTTCAAGAGTTGTTGCCGAAGCGATACCGGCAGTTAACGTAAGAGCGACTGTTGCAACCAGAGTTTTGATGTTTTTCATTTTTTATCTCCTGAATATGTAAATTGTTTCAAAAAGTCATTTGTTTCAGTGACTGTTTCATTTGTTCGCTGTTGCCTGATAGTGTTGCATTGCTTGTGCCAAATTTCAGCTTAGTGCCTTTATTTTTTAGCAGGCAATAAAAACAGCTAGATACAATTCAGTGCAAGCGGCATGTTCCAACTGAAGCCCCCCGAGTGTTTCACTTGTTGTTTCGTGGAACCGCATGTTGCGCAACATTAGGTTGCATGACCCGTTCCTCCCGCATGGTTTTATCCTACTACTTTTGTATGGCTTTTGTGGAGTTGGTTGGCAGGGGCGCTGGGAAAATGAATCTGAGACTGTTGAAGGTTGTAAACTTCCCTCTTTTAGTACTGAGCCCTTCCCATTTCTTGATCCGGCATTATGCGACTTTTCTGGCTTCAATGGCTGACTGCTCTTCTCTGGCAGCCAGCATAAATTCCTTTGGCGTTTTATGGCCCAATGCTGAATGTGGCCGAAACTCATTATAATCTTTTTGCCATGTTTCGATCTTACGACGGGCATCTTCCAATGACAAAAACCAGTTGGCGTTTAAGCATTCATCTCGAAAACTTCCGTTGAATGACTCGATAAAGGCGTTGTCAGTCGGCCTTCCTGGTCGTAAATAAAAACAGTGTGAACAATAGCATGTAAAATGCCGTGAATTTATTTTTGAAGTACGATTTTACAAATATCCATCGGCTTGTTAGCAAGAATAGCAAGTTGAAAAGACCGGCCAAAGCCAGTGTAGCTATTGGGCCACTGTTCAATATTGTTGAAACCGTTGCTATACAAAGTGCATAGAGTAAATAAAAGGCGTGTGGGGCGTTTAAGCTTAGTGTCGGGTGGCTTGGGAAAAACGGATGGGTTGCCAGTTCCCGGACAACTGCCACATGTTCAAAAAATCAGTTTCCCATTGCGCTGTGATGACCTGAAAAAAAATACATCAGCAACAGAAGCGATGAGAAGGCCAGATAGAGGTCTCGTTCCCTTATTTGCAATGATTAACCTTTCCCTACATGTAGACCAGTAACAACTAGATCAGTTATTTTCAAACGGTTTTTCTTTTTCCATTCGGATGCCTAAGTCTTGCCATAAGTTTATACTGCTTGAGTCGCCTATAAACGTGCCCCTGCCACGCTCTTTCGATAACCACAGCCCGTCACCGTTGAAGCTATATACGGGAACGAGGTCTTTGCGCTCGGAAGCTGGTCGTATTTCGTCTATCAGGTTATCAAGCACAAGCGGTTCTGAGTCCTCTGTTTTGTAATAGGTGAGAACCATGTGGGCCTGATTAAGTGTTAACGATTTTACATAAGTTATCAGCATGTTTTTAACGGGAAGGCCCATCTGTTTGAGAGTAAAATATTTGGCTATTGAGAAATCTTCGCAATCACCGCCGTTTGTCGCCAGCATTTCTACCGGTGTCGCCCAGTAATCATCTTTCTTCCAATGACGTTTGTCGCTTATAAACCTGAGCCGGTTAAAAAACTCGTTCACCAGTTTGAGTTTTTCCGAGTTGTTTTTATCCTTGTTATTTTTTATAAGTTCTTCCCAATCCAGCAATCTGTCCATTGCGCGTGAGCCGTATTTATCGGCCACATAATCAAGAAGCTTTTGGCTAAGGCCGGCATTGTCGGCTATTGCGATGGCAGTAAAAATAAGCATGGTGAGAGCCGTGGCCTTAAAAAACCTGTTGGCGGGAGGAAGCGTTTTAAGATTGTCAAATGAGAGCAAAATATCGGGCCGCTCCTTCTTAAGGTTCTGGTGTGCAAAAACACTTACCATGATTATATCAATTTATCGGAAGCCTTACGGCTATCTTTGGCAATAAAACCTTGTGCGGGGCGGGGTAGTAACAACGTGGTAAAGAGAAGCACGATATTAACGCAGGCTTCTATCAGCGTTGCAAACAAAAAACGCCTGCAGTTTAAAGCCTGCAGGCGTTTTGCTTGAACTGATTATTAAAAGTTTTTTAGCTCTCTTCAGAGTTTCTGCGGAAGAGACCAAAACCAAGAAGGCCGGAACCCAACAGAAGAAGTGTCGCAGGCTCAGGAACCTTATTGTTCAGTTTGATTGAGGTATCAATTCTGAAGTTAGACTCTGTCGTGTGGCGCTCTGCAAAAAAGAGGGCGAAGGTGTAGTCATTCCCCGTAGTAAGTCCTAAAGTATCAAGATTAACGCTATCACCCATCACCCCGTGAACTCCGCCTAAATCTATTGCCAGTTGACCGTTGATAAATACCCAGAGATCGTCATCACCTGCGAAACTGAAAGTTTCACCACCCTGATAGGTGAAATCGCTGTTGATCTCATAAGTGAAATGGTAGTTATGCGGGTTGCCCTCGTTACCACCCATTGCGCCGTCTATCGGGAAGAATGAGTTGTTCTCATAGGTGTAAACGTTAGGGTCGGCGGTGATAGTGTTATCCAAGGTTATGGTCAGAAGCTGGCTTGTGTTAACTCCGAGTACGTCGTTATACCACTGGTTAAAGTTTGCCGTGCCGGTGGTTGTGAGGCTGTCGCTACCGTCAGCAAGCTTATTATAGACAGGCTTGCCGTCAAGGCCGATCGTATTTTTGACTATCCCTGTTTCAGCGCCAACTGTTCCTTCAAAATCAGGGTGGGTTGTACTGAAATCGCGTATGGTTCCCGTAAGATTCATGGTGGCGGCTTCTGTTAGGCTGGTGATAAATAGAACACTGGACACCACAAGCGCCAAACATACCGTAAAAGCTGTCTTTTTCATTTTCTCCCCTTACTATCTAGAGTGTTTCCAATATTTGAAATCATGATGCTTTATCTATCCGTCTGTGTTGCGTAACTGCTAGTGCACATACGCAAATTCATATTCTCTCCTGCTAACTTACTAAGCATATTCCGTGCCATCGCATAATTTCAGGCTAACTTATTGATATTTAACCTGCAAAGGGATATAGCAAAAAAACATTTTCAGCCGAGCCATAAAAAAACTTTACAGTAGATTTAGGACATTCTTGTCCGTAATTGTCTAATCATTTGAATTTTATGGTCTTAATGGGTTCGAGGGCTTGAATTGCACTGTCAGAAAACTTTACAGCAAATTTATTTTTTTTACTTGTGGAAAAAACTCCTTTTCTTTCAATTATTTAGCTTGTCACAGGTGGCTACGAGGATCAAGAATATACTGTTAAAACAATGAAATATATCGAACCGGGCTTCCATTTTGCGCTGTACTGCGGTACATGACGGAGGCGTTTTTTAATGTAACAGTTTGTTAATGTTGTTTTAGAGCTTAAAAGTTTCTGCTTATAGTAGAAAAAGCTTGTTTTCGCATGAAATTTGCATTGAATCCAGACTTGAGATTTGTTCAATGTTTTGTTTGTGGTAGATTCGTGTAATTTGTCTCGTTTTGGTGTCTATAATATAGGCTTGATATGGCATGCAAGAAGAGCGTAGGGCGATCAAGCTGTGTAATATCAGTTAGTTATTTTATGAACTCGTCACGATCTACTTGTCAAGAAATGTAAGGTAAATTGACATATTCAAGTTTTGCCTATAAAATGATGGGAGTTATTAGCATGCACACTGTCTGCTTTGAACATGAAAGGTGTTCAAGGAGTTTTGCTCTCGGGTCAGGTTGTTCGGTTCTCTTTTGTAATACCAAATGTTGAGAGGGAGAAGTAGCAGTGCTGGGTAATACCAAATTAAATCAGGGGCGTGCCACCCGTGGCGATTCGCCTTCCTATTCCCGTAGCCATAGCATTTTGCAGAAGCATAGCACTTTACTGTTTTGGTTTCAGCTATTGATAGACGCCTTTATCGCGTCCGGCTTGCTTTACGTTCTTACGCTTGCAAGGGGCAACGAGTTTGACTTCCACTACCGCATCCTGCTGGTGGCCACGCTGTTATTGATGTGGATCGTTTACAACAGCTTAGGACTTTACAGAAGGTATACCGATAATTATGGTGTTTTTGTCAAGCTCGTTAAAGCTTGGGGTGCCGTTGTCATCGGCCTTGTACTTATAGGTTTTATCACCAAGACATCGACGATCTATTCACGGCAAATAATTCTTACATGGGCCGTGTCATGTTTTCTTTTACAACTGGCGGCTCACATTATTTTTCCGCTTTTACTAAAAAACTTTCGATCTTCCCAGAAGAACACAACCCCTGCATTGCTTGTGGGGGCCGGTAATTTAGGCAGGTTTCTTGCCGGTAGCATAAACAGCAACCCGTGGTTGCCTATTCAAATCGTCGGTGTCGTGGATGATGACGAGCAGGCTTTGTCCGGTTGGGACGTTGATAACGCGCCCGTGCTGGGGTCGGTTGCCGATATCGGCGCTCTGCTTGAAAAGTTCGATATAGAAACTGTGTATATAGCCATGCCTATCAGCGCGTCTGCCAAAATTGAAACGCTCTATCTTGAGCTTCTCAGTAAAAACGTTAATGTGAATTGGGCACCAGACCTTTTTGGCATGATACTGGTTAATCACAATATAAAAGAAATCGCCGGCGTGCCCGTATTGGCACTTTCGGAAACTCCTCTTATTGGTGCGTCCCAATTTGCCAAATCAGTTCTGGACAGGGTGTTGGCCAGTGTGGCGATTCTTGTTTTCAGCCCGATAATGCTTGCAACGGTCATCGCCGTTAAACTTTCATCTCCCGGGCCTGTTATGTTCAAACAGAAACGTCAGGGCTGGAACGGGTCTGTGTTTGAAGTTTACAAGTTCAGGAGTATGCGTCTTCATAAAGAAAACTCGAACGTAACAACTCAAGCTGTGGCTGGCGACCCCAGGGTGACTGCGGTGGGCCGCTTCATAAGGTCTACCAGTATTGACGAACTGCCTCAGTTGTTTAACGTGCTGGAAGGAAAAATGTCTCTTGTCGGCCCGCGTCCGCATGCCGTTGCGCATGACAATTATTATTCACAAAAAATAAGTTCATATTTTGCGAGGCACAGGATAAAACCAGGAATGACCGGCTTGGCGCAGGTTAACGGATGCCGTGGCGAGACTGAGACTATAGACAAAATGCAGGAGCGTATTCAGTATGACCTGGACTACATAAACAACTGGTCAATCATGCTGGATCTTAAAATACTTTTTAAGACAACATACACTCTGGTTTCTAAAAAGGCATATTGAGAAAAGCATTTTCTCTGTTTATGATAATAAAATTGTAATTTAAGGTATTAACAGTTAGTCTGATTGAGAATACATATAGTGTCGTTCATGCTGTTGGAGGTAAAAGGGAGAAAATGAAAAACAAAGTAATTGTATTATCACTGTTTTTGTTGGTGGCGTGGGTTTCTACCCCTGCGTTTGCCGGTATCAAGGAAGACCTGGAGGCTAAGCTTCCTGTCAAAACCGTTCTAGAAAATGGCATGGCAGAAGGCAAAACCATAGAAGAGGTCGCCGCTGAGGCCAGCTATCTGGCTCCGGAAAAAACCTGTGAGATAATCAGAACGGCTATAGAAATGTATCCTGACAACGCGGTTCCAATCGTTGTTGCCGCTCTGGAAAAAGGAGCAGAAGAAGAAGTGGCCGTCAGATGTGCCATTTTAGCGGGAGCCGACCCTGCTCTTATTACGGAAGCGACAGCCGCCGGCTTTGCTATCGGCAGAACCGTTCCGTCCAGCGTACCTGATGGCGGTAACGGTGGTGGTGGTGACCTGAGCCCATCCTGATTCTGCTATTTTGTTTGGTTGAGCTGAATATTCAGACGTTTGGCTCAGCCAAAACATCAGGTTTGCAAAAATTTGTTTTATATTTAAAATTAGTATAACATTAAAACTAATTCAACTAATTGAGGGGATAGTAGATTGGCGTTGCGTCATAAAAACGCCGTCGAAACATCAAGTTATGAATAATAGAGTTAAATTGCGTTCTCTCCTGCCTCTCCTGGCTGTTATTCTTTGTTTTTCTTACTCTAATGCTACTGCGGAAGAAGAGCTTGACCCAGGCTTTTATCCTGCGCTTTCTGTTGGGTATGCAAACACAGACAACGTCTTTATGTCTGATGGGAATGAAACCAGCGACGACGCTCTCGTAATTGCCCCGTCCCTCCTCTATAAGGCACTGTTTGGGAAACATAGCCTTGATTTTACTTACATTGGGGAGTTTACCTCATTCGATACATACAGCACTGAGGACTATAACGATAACCGTCTGGATGCGGAACTCTTGCTGGATCTAACACGCAGGCTCGATGTAACTCTGGATGCAGGTTATATGTGGTCGCACGAAAATCGTGGTGTCGCAGGTTCCAGGGGAGGTACCCCGCGTGAGTTGGATACCTGGGAGCAGGGATCGGCTGAGGCAAAAGTTACCTATGGCCGCCGGACCAGCACTGCGCAAATTGAGGTTTCCGGCAGTTTTCTTGATCGTAAATATACCAACAACGGGCAAGACGAACGCGACCGTGAGAGAGCCGGCGGAACAATTACCTTGTACTACAACCTAAGCTCTAAAACTTCCTTATTGCTTGAAGGAACCTATGTAACCGTTGACTATGTTAACGACGCATCCATAAACCTCGATAGTACCGAGACATTTTCTCTCGCGGGTGTAAGGTGGGAAGCGACCGCCAAAACCACTGGTGAAATTAAAGTCGGCTATCACACGAAGGACATGGATGAAGAGTATCTTGAAGATTTCGAGGGTGGAAGCTACTTTGTATCCGTTCTTTGGGAACCAAAACCGTATAGCCATATAACTCTGGAAGCGTCGAGAAGAACAGACGAGGTTCCTTACGATGAATCTGTGGCGGTTAATCCTAGCTATTATGTTAGAGATACCGTTTCGCTTTATTGGAAACACTCGTTTACCGACCAATTCATCTCATATGCCGATGCCGCCATTCATAAGGTCGATTATGGCGGTATCGATCAGACGGAGGACTACTTCAATACCAGCCTGGAACTTGAATATCGTCTGCGGGAGTGGCTGAGACTAGGTGCCAAATATCAATATAATAGTCGCGATTCAACTGCCGCCGGGTTGGACTATGTCGCAAATACGTTCTTATTAAAAGTAACTCTTGTTAACAAGGATTAAACCTGCCGGTGCCCCTGTTCACCTGTTTGTCGAGGGTGAGGCCATTGCGGTTAAATCTATGAGCATTTTTAGTTCCTTGGTGCGAAAACAGAGATTTTTGTTCTTGTTGTTTGCGCTTGTGCTGTTTTCCCCACCTGTTTCTATGGCCGATGATGGCTCTAACGAATACCTGATAGGAAGCGGGGATTTGTTATCCATAACCGTTTTTGGTGAAGAAGAGCTAAGCCTTGAGAAGGTGCGCGTTGCCAGTAATGGTACTATTTCCTTTCCATTGCTGGGGGAGGTTAGCGCCAATGGGCTTACTTCAAAAAAACTGGAACAGCGCCTGGCCGGGTTTTTACTGGATGGTTATCTTAAAAAACCTGAGGTAGTTGTTTCTATTCTTGAATATCGTCTGTTTTATGTTTACGGCGAGGTGAGAAAACCTGGAGGGTTCAACTTCGTGCATGGCCTTACGGTTCAAAAGGCGATAGCTTTGGCTGGCGGGTTCACTCCCAGGGCTTCTGAAAAAAAGATAACCCTGGCGCATGAGGGTGCGGGTGACGCCACTGATAAAGTAAAGTTGGAAGATCCGGTTCTGCCTGGCGACGTGATGTTTGTAGGCGAGAGTCTCTTCTAGTAAAAGTTTCATGATACAAAATAAAAATACGGGAACTAACCAAGTTCAACATGATGTAATGGGTATGCATGCTTCGCCTCACAATTCAACGTTTAGTGGCGCGGATAACGATGAGTTCGACCTTGCCGAATATTGGAAAATAACAAAAAACCACATCTGGTCTATTCTCGCTTTAACAATTCTGGCGGGCCTTATTGGCGGGCTCACCGCTTTTTCCGCAAGTCCTGTTTATAAAGCCGAGGTTAAACTGCTGGTTGAACCCGATGCGCCGAAAATTGTTTCGTTAGACCCTTTACAAGCGGCTTCTAACATCATGTTTTTCTATGAAACGCAATACGAAATTATCGGTAGCAGGTCGGTTACGGAAGCGGTGATTAAAAAGCTTGCGCTTGATAAAAACCCTGATTTTATTGCCGACTATGAAAACAGCAAATTCAGTTTTGACAAACTTGTAAAGTGGCTTCCGGCTGAATGGCAAAACGTTGATTTTGCCGGAGGTGTTTTTTCCGGTAATAAGCCTGTTTTGACAGCGGATGAGTATCAGGAAGAGCTTACCACCTATTTTCAAACGCATCTGTCTATTGGCGGGGAGGAAAAAAGCCAGATTGTGCTTGTAAGTTACGAGGCTCCAACGGCGCAGTTGGCGGCTGATATAGCCAATGCCGTGGTGACGGCTTATGTAGAAAGAAATCTTGATTCAAAACTTTTTGTTGTAAAACAGGCCACTTCCTGGCTGACGGACAGGCTTGCCGATCTGCGCCAGAAACTGGTTGACTCTGAAAACGCCCTGCTTGAGTTTCAGACGAAGGAAGGGGTTGTTGATACGAAAAACAGCCAGGAAATTATAAGGGGCAAGCTTTCCAAAATCACTCAGGAACTTGTTGGGGCTCAAATCTACCTGGCCGAAGCTGAGAGCCGTTACAACCAGTTGCTGGTTGCCCAACGAAATAAAAAAGGGGTAGATTCTCTCCGCTCGGTATTACAAAACCTGCTTGTACAAAAACTCAAAGAGGAAGAATCAAAGCTTGGCAGGCATGTGGCAGAGTTGTCTGAACGCTATGGTGACAAACATCCAAAGATGATTGCCGCCAAGTCCGACCTTAATGAAGCGATAAAGCGTTTGCAATCGGAAGTTGGCAAGGTTGTAGAAGGTATAAGAAGAGAATATGAAGTGGCGGCTGAAAATGAACGGAAACTGAGAAGTATATATGAAAAACAGGAAACAGAAATAAGGCAGTTAAAGGGGAAGGGATTTCAGCTTGCGAAGATGGAGCGGGATGTGGAAGCAAACCGCAATCTTTACGAAATGTTTCTCACCCGCTTTAAAGAAACCAACATGACCGAGGATAGTAAGGTCACTAACATTCAGATTGTCGATAGTGCCAAACGCCCAACGAAGCCATTTAAACCGAAAAAGAAACTGATTATTATCGCCTCTCTTTTTGGCGGGCTTCTGCTTGGTTTCTTTTTAGCCTTATTGAAGGAGCGGCTGGACAATACTTTTAAAGGGCATGATGATATCGAGAGAAAGCTTGCCCTACCCGTGCTTGGGATGGCGCCATTAATCGGCAATAAAGACCTTAAGAAAACTCTGGCTGGCGACGGCTCTGTTTCCATGTCCGGGCAGATGTTTATTGAAGCTATAAACAATATTCGCACAAGTATGCTTTTTTCAAATATTGACGCTCCCCCTAAAACATTACTGGTCACTTCCTCTGTGCCAAATGAAGGTAAAACCACTTTAAGTTGTGAGTTGGCGATGTCGTTCAGCCAGCTTGGCCCAACTCTTTTGCTGGAAGCGGATTTGCGTAATCCGAGCGTAGCGAAAACAATGGGGCTTGATGAGAAAAGAGGCATCACACAGTTTGTGTCCGGGCAGGCGACGGCGGAACAGGTGATACGAAAACATCATAAAAGGAATTTAAGCTTTATCACCTGTGGTACAATACCTCCAAACCCGCTCGAATTTGTCTCTTCAAAAAAATTTAAACATGCGCTTGATGACCTTAAAGCACGGTTTGAGTATGTGATTATCGATACTCCGCCGGTTTTTCTTTTTAGCGATGTCCTGGTTTTAGGGCAGTTAGTTGATGCGTTAATAATGGTGGTCAGGGTAGACTGGTGCAAGCACAACGTAGCGCAGGGCACTCTTAAACGATTGCACAATTCACATATCAAGCCGCTTGGTGTTGTTTTGTCGCATGCCAACACCAAGTCTATGAACGGCTATGGCGACTACTATTACGGGAAGTATTATGCTACCGGGGTCAAAGCTGGAAACAGCGCCGAGGCTTAAATCCCTGAACGTTTTTTCTAACCAACATCGCGGCACTTAGAAGAGGCGCATATGATAGACATTCATAGCCACATATTGCCTGCCGTAGATGACGGCGCAAAAGATATGTTCGAGGCGCTAAAACTTCTTCATCTGGTAGTAGCCGATGGTGTTACCGACCAGGTTCTCACACCCCACCTAAGTGAGGGCCATTATGAAGAATCTGTAAATGGTGCTAAAGCCGCCTTCTCTCTGCTACAAAAGGCGGTTGATGACGCAGGGATAGCCATACGGCTTCATTTGTCCGCAGAGGTTATGATAAGCCACGCTATTTTAAAGTTTGTGGAATATGATGATATGCCCTGGATCGGCAGTTGGGAGGGACGAAAGGCTTTTCTTATGGACTTGCCACCCTTTAACCTGCCTTTTGGTGGTGACCAACTGGTGAGCCGGCTCGTTTCAAAAAACATTCAGCCCATTCTGGCCCACCCTGAACGTAATTATGAAATACAAAACGATATAAGCAAAATCAAACCCTATATCGAATCAGGTTGTTTGTTACAAATAAATTGTGGAAGCCTGATGGGCGATTTTGGGGCCACCGTTTTTAAGGCCGCCTGCGATCTGCTCAAAACTAATCAGGTCACCTTTTTGGCCAGTGACTGCCACAACCTGACAGAAAGATATCCAAACCTGAGAAGTGGTATGAAAGTAGCGTCCGACATCGTTGGTGAAACTGCGGCGCGTGAAATGGTTACGAAGGCACCGGGAGATTTGATCCATGGGGTTAAGAGATTATGACACCAGAGAAAATTGCTGAATCGTCAGGCGGTAATATTCCT
>JAJRTC010000253.1 GCA_024278445.1 Nitrospirota bacterium | reverse complement strand
CCGACCTGTACACTACCCCGGTCTCCAAAATAATAGCGTGCGCCAAGTATGCCTGCGCTGTTATCGTCCAGCCCATGCCTCCTCACGGTATAGGCCGCTCCGGAAAACTCCGCTATAAGCCCCAAGGGAGCATCGGTTGGACGCCATTCCACACCGGCGCCATAAAGGGTTTGATCTTCCATCGCGTCCTCATTGCGAGACAGGAAGCCTGCATTGAAGTGCCACGATACGTTTTCATATTCCTTGTCCAGCGCAAGAGCTATGCCCAAGTTTGTTTTACCGGTTCCAAGCCCTTTATTTTCGTCACCGAACGGCAGTGTGACAATCGCCATGACAGCCACATTGATGTTATATTTGTCCCAGTTGTAAAAGTTCCACTTAACGCGGGCAAGCCCATCTGATATTCCAGACTGGTCATCTCCCGCGCTTGGTTCTATGCGTCTGAACGGAGCGAAAACAGAAACCTCAAACCGCTCTCCAAGCCCTAACGTAGCCGGAATGGAAAGCGTGTCGGCAGATGTTCTGTCTGAACCGTTGTGATAGTCGCCCCTGTCGTAAATGGCGCCAACGGCGAAACTTTTATCTCCAAGCGTTTTGGCTTTCTGGACATAAAAAAGACCTGACCCACCGTCTATCGCGGTTTGAGCCGAAGCTTGCGAAGCAAAAAGGAAAACAACAGAAAGGAAAAGAAACTTTTTAACAAGTCCAAACATTCTTCAATGCCCCAGAAAAGCGGTAATTACACGCCATTTGAAAAAACAGGGCGCATACTAAAGCCCCTTAAAGCAGAATCCTCTCGACAAAACCTCAGGTTTTCATCGGTATGATATCAAAGAAGTTCTTTAATGCAAGCGTAATTGAACTCATATGTCAAATAGCTAATTGTTTTTTATAACCTGTATGCTATATTCGGACTCAGGGTTGCAACAACCTGTCTGATTTTAAAAAAAAGGAGCAAATAATGTTTAAACTCAAGCCTGTAGCTATCGGTGTAATGTTTGCTCTATGCGCTCTGCTTGCCGGTGAACTCCACGGTTTGGCGTTCGGTGCCAAGGAAGACGCTATTAAAGACATCTATAAATCTACTGCGGAGCAGAACAGTGCAACCCTGGGTTCACCTGAAAAAGTTCAAAAGGCTCAGGATAAAGCCTGGCACTACCTTAAAAGAGCACACATGCACTATATGGGGTTAGGAGCCGTTTCGATGGTTCTTATTATTTTCACAGGGTTGTCCCCCGCAAGCACTTTCCTTAAAACCGTGGTTTCTTCCGCCGTCGGGTTTGGTGCCTTGGTTTACCCTTTGTTCTGGACTATTGTCTCGTTCAAGACTGCGGCAATAGGAGCCCATGGCGCCAAGGAGGCTTTGGCACTTCTTGCTCAGGCGGGTGCGGGGGTTGGCTTTTTGGGGCTACTTGGAACAATCGGCATAGCGGTTATCTGGATTAAGTCAGACGAATCTATTTAAATTAAGCGCCCGTCAGCTTTTGATATAGCTCCGACAGCTTTTTCGTCACCGCTCCATTGCCTGCGTTTTCAAAAAGGCCCGTTATCTTTTTAACGGTTTGAACTTCTATAAGGGAGTTGGAGGCGAAAACTTCATCCGCCTCCTTTAAAACGTCCGGATTATACTTCCCCTCAATTACTTCCACCCCGTTATCCAAAGCCAGTTTGAGTATTGCGCCTCTTGTTACGCCAGCTAAAATTCCGCAGTCAAGAGATGGCGTGTACAGAACGGAACCCATGACCCAAAAAAGGTTTGCAGACGCAAGCGAGGCTAAATATCCATCAAGAGAGGTCAAAAGCGCCTCATCCGCATTTTTACGCTTTGCAGTTTCCATCGCATAAACCTTATCCAACGCGCTTGTTGATTTTACGTTTGCAAAGGGCGACTTTGGGTCTTTGCGGATATCTACAATCGGCGCAACGGTTATGCCGTCTTTCTGTTTTTTTTCGTCCGGAAGGTACGGGTTTACGGTAATTATCCATGTAGGGTCACCGTATTCACGCACGGCATAACCACGAGCCCCGCATCCTCTTGTTAGCGTAAGACGCACAACCCCTCTTTTTACCTTGTTACGCTTGGCAAGCGCCACAATACCATCCGCCACCATCGTTGCTTCAAAGGGAAGCGAAAACCAGAGCTTTTTAGCGCCATTCTGCAAACGTTCAAGATGTTCATCCAGCAAAAACGGCAATCCTTCGTAAAGTGGAATCGTTTCAAACAGGCCGTCGCCTAACGTAAACCCACGGTCATTCAGCGAAATTTTTAAATTTTCGGTTATCCGCCCATTAATAATTACAAAACCATTCACTTGCCCACCGCCTCTAAAAGCGCTTTCGCCTTGTCCATCGTCTCCTGATACTCGCTCTTGGCATTCGACGGATGAGTAACCCCGCCACCTACATGAAACGAGCATATGTTACCGGCCAGTGTCATAACCCTTATGGCAACGCTCATATCCATTGCGCCATCGTAACCTATATAACCTATCGCCCCGCAATATACGCCTCGCGGGGCAGGTTCAAGCTCGTCGATTATCTCCATCGCGCGTATCTTCGGGGCCCCCGTTACGGAGCCTGCGGGAAATGAGTTTTTGAGAAGGTCAACGGCACTAAACTCGTGTTTTAGCTTGCCCTCCACAGTGGAAACGAGGTGAAAGAGTGTAGGCAACGTTTCGACTTCGCAAAGCCCGGTAACTTTAACGGAATCAGGCAAACAAACTTTCGATAAGTCATTACGCATAAGGTCAACTATCATAACGTTCTCCGCCCTCTCCTTGTCGCTACCCAAAAGCTCACGGCGGAGCCTTGCATCATCATCCTGCGTTTTGCCGCGCGGACAGGTTCCTTTCACGGGGCGTGTCTCGGCAAGCCCGTCTTGAAGCCGTATAAAACGCTCAGGAGACGACGAGAGAATTTGCACAGAGCCAGTGTCGATATATGAAGCAAAGGGAGCCGGGTTTATCGACCGCAATTTCAGATATAAAGCAACAGGGTCATACTCTCCTGAAACCGAAAACTTTTGGGAGATATTCACCTGGTAGCAGTCCCCATCCTCTATGTAAGATCGAACACGCTCCACCGCGTTCATATATTCTTGCCGGGTGAAGTTGCTTTGCGGGCAGGATATAAAGTGGGGAGGCTCCATATGAGTAGCTTTTACATCTTCAGCGTTTTGTTGCAGGCCCCTTTCCAACTCGGCAAAAGCAGGCGCAGGCTCGTCGCCCTCCGGCAAATTAAGAACAAGAAAAATTTTGCCCGATTCATGGTCGAAAGCTATAACGCCGCTATAAAACCCTAGCCATACGTCCCCTTCCCTGGCTTCTCTGTTTTTACGAATAAACGTTGAAGGCTCGCAATTTTTTAAAAGACCGTAACCGAAAAAACCTGCAACGCCGCCAGAAAAGGGGGGAGCGCCCACAGGAACATG
>JAJRTC010000252.1 GCA_024278445.1 Nitrospirota bacterium | reverse complement strand
GCCAGGGAAAGCCCAACATAGTGAAAAAAATCGCGATACTCGCCTTCGCCGGCTCCTGTCCATAAAGCGATGGATATCCACATCATGTTCATGGCTGAAAACCCAGCAAAACCGATTCTGAAAAGTTGGGTTTTTATTCTTTTGCGCGAGGCTTCATCGGAACTTCTCAATGTAAACGGCAGGGCGGCATAACCGACTTTCAGCAGACGGTCGATAATCTCCGAAAGCTTTATCACGCTCTCGTCCCATCGAACAGATAATTTTCTACCAGACAGGTTTACTTCAGAAGAAATAACTCCAGGCGTTTTTGCCATGGCCCGTTCTATTAACCATACGCAGGCGGCGCAGTGGATGCCTTCCACCAAAAGTTTGGCTTCCCTTGTTTTACCTGTTTTGGTAACAAACTCTTCCTGCGCGTCTTCAAGGTCGTATACGTTTATGTTCTCGGTAAGTGAGGGTGGCGGGCCGGAAGCCGTTTCCTGGTTTGCCCTGTCATAAAAGCCTTCAAGCCCAGCGTTGAAGATAGCTTCGCAAACGGATCTGCACCCGGCGCAACAAAAACCTTGTTGCGCGCCATTGATTTCAGCCAGGAAACCGCCGTTACCCGGTAATGGAAGGCCGCAATGAAAACAGTTTTGACTTGGGCTCACTTATGTGGAACCTATAATTGGTTAAGAAATCAACTATTGAAAAGCCCCGTAGCCGCAAGCCTCCAGAGGATGTCGTTCCGACCCGGCCCGCTAATCGGCGACGTTTATCCGCTCCGCAACGCTATGGTGGCCATCGCCCTTTTTTACCTCAACGATTATATCCCATGCGCCCTTTGCCGGAAATAAAACATCTGCCGCAAAATTGCCTTGGCCTGAATGTTTCATGGGAACGACAAAATCGAGGGTGGAATCTGAAGGGCGGTAGGCGAAAAGTGTGGAAGAATCTGCAACTGCCGGGGCTCCGTCTTTCCCTGTTATCGATATGTGAAATTGGGCAGGTGTGCTGGCTTGCGCTTCCTTGGGGAAAGATAGATCCATCTGCCACCCTAACCGCGTGCGTTGTACAAACTCTATCTTCGTTCTGTTAACAAAGTTTTTGCCGCGTTCGTAATAGTCTTCCGTCACAAGCCCGGGGCTGGTGGTTATGGCGACATATACCATCACTCCGTTTGCCATAAGAACTACGCCTATCAACCCCACCATTCCTCGTACCCACGGGCTTTTCCATGCAGGCTCATATTTGTGCTTGTCTACAGTCATGTTTCTCATCCTTCTAATCAATGGGCGATGAATGTGCTTTTATAGCGGCTTTTCATCTCTTCATTTGCATTGTTTTCTACATAAAAAATAATTGGCTCGTGTTCATCGCTCAGATTTTCAGGTTTTACCTTTACGAACGCCTGAACGGCTAAAACCTTTCCGCTTGGCGCGGTTATAACTTTTGGCCTTGTTGAGAGGATAGCATTGTCTATTCCTTTTATATAAATTTTCAAGGTCATCTCACCATCGGTTTTATTAACTATCTTCAGGGTATACTTGTTTTGTATCGACCCGTCGGACAGTTGCGTGTAAAGTGGCTGACGCTCGTGTATTACTGTCAGTTTCATGGCTCCCATGTTGGCAAGGCCATATGTTATTCCGGCGAATGAGAGGAGTATCAGGGTTGAATAGACCCACATCCGCCCACGCTTGAAAAGCGGAATGGGCGGTTTGCCGATAAGCTCGTCAAGTGACATGTAGCGTATTAGCCCCTTTGGTCTTTTTACTTTATCCATAATCGTGTCACAGGCGTCTATGCAGAGGCCGCAGGTTATGCACCCTTCCTGTTGCCCGTGTCTTATGTCTATCCCCACGGGGCATACGGCTACGCACAGGTGGCAATCCACACAATCGCCCGTGTCGGGAGCGGGGTCGCCTTTTTTGAGACGCGCTCTTTTTTCACCTCGTTTATAGTCGTATGTAGGCATGATTGTTTCAGGGTCGGACATAACTCCCTGTATACGCGCATAAGGGCACATCCAGAAACATATCTGCTCGCGCAATATCGCTACGCCGATATATGAACCTATAAGGAAGGTTAAGGGAACCGTCCAGATATATATCGGCCCTTCCAAAGCGATTGTCCTGCTCCAAAGGTCATATACGTCTATAAAATAGGCGGTGAACGTAAAACCTGTGAGCCAGGACAAGAAAAGGAAGACCGAATTTTTGCCCGATTTGATGGCGATCTTTTTTGCCGTCCATGGTGCGTTGTCCAACGCTTTTCTTATATGTGGCGGGCCTTCAACTTTTTCTTCTATCCATGTGTAAATGTCTACCCATATAGTCTGCCAGCAGAAATAACCGCAAAAAACCCGCCCTGCGAAGGTGGTAGTCGCGTATAGCAAAAGGAAAAATGTGAGCAGAACCAGTGCAAGCATCCACATATCCTGCGGCCATATGGTTAGCCCGAATATGTGATATTTCCGCCCAGGGATATCGAACAGAATGGCCTGCTCTCCGTCCCAACGCATGTAAGGGCCCAAAAAATAGAAAAGATATAAGGAAGCTGTTGCCCATTTTATATTCCTGAATTTTCCCGGAATCCTTTTGGCGTATATTTGCTCGTCACCCTTGTTTATGTGCCAGTAGTTGGTTTCTTCATAAAGCTGGTTGAGAGCGTCGTTTTCTGATTCCTCATCCATTTCTTCAGCTTTGCCCACTTATTGAAATCTCCCTAAAACCGGCCCTTAAAACCGGATTTTAACAACAACAAAAAAAGGGGAGGGCGAACTTCACCCTCCCCCCTCAAATTCTACTACAATTTCATAAACGTCAGTTCCGGTCGCTCTCCTGATCGGAAAATACAAGCTTATAGCCTTTCCATCCGAGTACCAAAACTACAACAACCGCACCAATGACGGCCCCAAATGACAAAAGAACTGTCGCATCCATTTAAAAGCACCTCTCTAAATAACCGTAACGTCTACTTCTACAATACCTCTACAGCCCGATAAAGCTGATATTAACTATCCTCATTGTCGTTTTCGACCTCGGCACCAGATTTGCCCCCGCCGAACATCCAGATCTTCACGGCTAATCTGTTGATCTCGGTTGCAGAAAGTTTCTCTCCGAACGCCGGCATAATGGCGTTTCTGGTTTCCGCCACACCAGCCTGGTTTACACCGCCCATAATGGTTTGGCGTATTCCGGCTGTCGTTCCTTCAAACCGCCATATTTTGTCGGTCAGGTTAGCAGAGCCCATGTCGGTACTGCCCTTGGCGTCTTCGCCATGACACCCGGTGCAATCTGCCTCGCCCTTGGTTTCACCCATGAAAACCGCACGTCCGGCATCGTAGGTTTTGCCATCGCTTAACGCCATGACATATTTTACAAGGTCGTCTATTTCCTTGGTGGAAAGAGCCTCCTTGTAAGACGGCATGTCGCTTTGCCGACCATCGGTTATCGTTTCCACGATTTGCTCCGTTGTGCCGCCATATAGCCAGTCATCGTCGGCAAGCGTCGGGAAACCTGGGTTCCCCTGCCCGCCAGAGCCGTGGCAAGGGGCGCAATGATCGCCAAAAGTAACACGAGATGAAACCTGGGCATAATTAGACATCTCAGGGTCTTTTAAAATTGCGCCAGCTCCCATGGCTGTTATTTTTTGCTCATATGGAGCCCGCACGGCCTTTATTGCTTCAAGGCTCTCGTTCATCTCTTTTACCTGCGTCCATCCAAAAACGCCAGCGCCTATAGACGGGTACAGGATAATGTGTACCACAAGCCAGATGCCAGATGCCCAAAAGCCTATCATCCACCACCTTGGCGGCTCGTTTGTAAGTTCTTTAATTCCGTCCCATGAATGCCCGGTATCCGGAGCGTCGTAAGGATTCTTATCTTCTGCCATCGCCCACCTCTTTATTCGAAGGGTCATCGTTCATGATTATAAACTTGTGTGATTCAAGCCTTGACTTGGTTCGTGGGTTGAATACATACCCATACACCACCATAGTGAGTATAAACATCGTCACCATGACAGATAGACCGAACCAGTCGAGCGCCGTCATGATTTCATAGACGCTGTTCGCGCCTGCTGTGTTACTCACGATAGGCCTTGCCTTCCTCGAACTTAATCATGGTTCCCAAACACTGCAGATAAGCGACCATGGCATCCATCTCGGTTTTACCGGCAACAGCCTCTTTCGCCCCGGCTATATCGGCGTCTGTGTATGGCACGCCGACCATGCGCAACGCCGATAATTTGCCCGGCATAGCGTCTGCGTCTACCATCGCCGTCTTAAACCACGGATAGTTTGGCATAACAGATTCCGGCACGACGGCGCGCGGGCTCGTAAGATGTGCAACATGCCACTCGTTCGAATACTTACCACCCACACGGGCAAGGTCCGGCCCCGTGCGTTTCGACCCCCATTGGAACGGATGGTCGTATTTTGATTCTACAGCTAGCGAGTAATGGCCATACCGCTCAAGCTCGTCGCGGAAAGGGCGTATCATCTGCGAGTGGCATGTATAACACCCCTCGCGTATATAGATATCCCTGCCCGCCTGTTCAAGGGCGGTATAAGGCCGCACACCGTCAAGTTCCGGGAACTTGACGGTGTCTTCGTATGTGCTATCAAGAAGAAACAGCGGGACAACGCAAAAGATTCCACCAGCCGAAACGGCAATGGCAATCATTATGGTTAAAGCCCCGATGTTAAGTTCAAGTCTTTCCTGAAAAGTCTTGGGTTTACTATGTTCCATGTCTCTATTTCCCTCGTTTATGCGCGGGCCTCAGCCGGTTCCGGCTGAGCCTGTTTGATGGTCATGATTACGTTATAGAGCATAAGGACACAACCGGCCAGGAAGATGGCCCCGCCCAACGCTCTCAACGCGTAGTATGGATGCATGGCGGCCACCGATTCTGCAAAGGTGTATACCAGCGCTCCATACTCGTCATAGGCTCTCCACATCATGGCCTGCATGATGCCGGAAACCCACATGGCGCAAATGTAGAAGGTTATGCCAACGGTGGCCATCCAGAAATGGACGTTAACCAGCTTTTCAGAATAGAGCTTCGTGTGGAAAAGCGTCGGGATCAGGTAGTAAAGAGCCCCGATAGAGACCATGGCTACCCAGCCCAATGCACCTGAGTGCACATGCCCTATAGTCCAGTCCGTATAATGGGAGAGGGCGTTGACCGTACGTATAGACATCATCGGCCCCTCAAATGTGGACATGGCGTAGAACGCAAGCGACACTATAAGGAATCTTAAAACGTAGTCGGTGCGAAGCCTGTGCCACGCGCCGGAGAGAGTCATGAGCCCGTTAACGGCTCCGCCCCACGACGGGATTATCATTGCAAGCGAGAAGGCCGAGGCCAATGTACCGGACCAGTCCGGCAAAGCCGTATATTGCAAGTGATGGGCACCAAGCCAGACATAACCGAAAATAAGGGTCCAGAAATGAAGCACGGAGAGCCTGTATGAAAATATCGGGCGTCCGGCCTGTTTCGGGATGAAATAGTACATAATGCCAAGGAAACCGGCTGTCAGGAAAAACCCAACTGCATTATGGCCGTACCACCACTGAACCATAGCGTCCTGTGGCCCGGCATACATTGAATATGACTGGGTGAAGCTAACCGGTATCGCCATGCTGTTGCCAACGTGGAGGAAGGTTATCATCACCTGCATCGCCAGAAAAAACCAGTTGGCGACGTAAATGTGAGAAACCTTGCGGTTACCTATCGTCATTATATAGTTGAACATGTAAGAGAGCCATACAACTGCTATAAGGATGTCCAGCGGCCACTCAAGCTCGGCGTATTCCTTGCCGGAGGTGAAACCCAAAGGTAGCGTGATAACAGCGCCAACTATGATGGCGTTCCAGCCCCAGAAGGTAAACCATGCAAGCTTGTTGCTCCATAGCTGTACCGAGCATGTGCGTTGTACAACATAATAGGATGTGGCAAACAGCGTACATCCGCCGAATGCGAAGATAACCGCGTTGGTGTGAAGGGGGCGCAACCTTCCGAATGAAATGTACGGGATATCAAAATTCAGCCAGGGCCATGCTAACTCGGCGGCGATATAGACGCCAACCAAGGCACCTACGACGAGGTATACTACGGCCATGATGCTGAATCCCTGTACTACCCCGAAATGGTATTTGGGTTCCGTTTGAGCCTGTTCCAAAACCTCACTCCTTGAAAATAGTGTGTTACTCTGATTGGAAAATAGTTAGATTTGGTCTAAAAAAAGAAAATTTGTCACGTTTTTTCTGTGTTGAAGCCCCCAAAAGAGTGATCGAATGTTGACTCGGCATCGGACGTGTAATGTCTCTTAAATTTTTACTGAGTCTATGTTTATCCGACCCGGTTCTAAATTTCAACCCCTAAGTTGAATTTTTTTGCCAGGGGCCGTTGATCTTTTTGTTCATTTTCCACCCACAACAAACTTTTAGGTGTTCTCCCGGATTGCATCGATAGTGACACTCATGTATTCTTGTAACCTGGTTTATAAGCAGAAAAGTAAGATAATCCAAAGTGTTATGAGAATTGTTAAGACGCCTGCAAAAATATTGGCCGCTATCCGCAAAGAACGGAGGAACGGCAAGAAAATAGGGCTTGTGCCGACGTTGGGATATCTGCATGCCGGGCATGAAGCTCTCATCAAAAGGGCCTCTAAGGATTCTGATGTTGTTGTTCTCTCCAGTTTTGTGAATCCGCTCCAGTTTCGCAGAAAGGCGTATGAGGCTTATCCTAGGGATACTGAGCGCGACCTTGCTGTATGCAAAAGGTTGAGGGTCGATTATCTCTTTTTGCCAGTTTCAAAGGTTATCTATCCTGATGGGTTTGATACCCGCGTTGAAGTTAAAGACCTGGCCGGAAGGCTGGAAGGGGCGTCTATCAGGTGGCATTATAAAGCTGTTACTACTATTGTCGCTAAACTTTTCAATATGATAGAGCCAGACAAAGCTTATTTTGGGAAGAAAGACCCGCACCAGCTGATACTGATAAAACGAATGGTCGCGGATTTGAATTTCCCGATTAAAATTGTTGCCGTGCCGACTAGAAGGGCCAAAGACGGTGTGGCGTTATCATCCCGTAACAGCACGTTAACTTTGGAAGAGAGACGCGCCCTTGGGGTTTTGCCTACTGCGCTAAAAAAGGTTGAAGCTCTCATAAAATGTGGGAGAACGGATCGCTCCGCCTTAAGAAAAATACTTGTTTCCATGTTGGAATCTGAAAAACTTGTGACGGTTGATTTTACTGCCGTGGTAGACGAAGCGACATTGCTGGAGGATAGGGTAGGGCGCAAAACCTTGATCTACGCCGCCGTTTTTATAGGTGGCAAGAGGCTAACGGATAACCTGGTTGTGAAAAACCCCTAGAACAGCTTAAAAAGCAGGTCGCGCAGGGTGGATAAGTCTTCCCGGCTTTCCGTAATATGTTTTACTGTTTTTATGGCAGGTTCCATATAAGACAAATATACGTCTGTGCCACGTTTGCTCGCCTGATATCCGTAAGTGCCGAGCGCTTTATATACCCGCTGTAAACCGGATAGCTCAAAAATGTCGATAAAGGTTTCGTGATTCCACGGTGCGGTGCCTGCTTTTTCTGTTTCCGTATAGTAATAATCGGCCAGGTTCAGCACCATATCGTGCGTAATTTCGACGTATGGATCGAAAATCAGCGAGGCTAAGTCATATTGCCCCCGGCCCATCCTGGCGTCCTGATAGTCTATCCACACCCGGCGCTCGTCTTTTATCATAATATTCCTTGAGTGCAGATCCCTGTGCGCCAACGTTTCCATCTGTTCTGCCAGAATTTTGTTTATTCGCCCCCATTCACTTTTAAGGGTTTTTAACATATCGGAGGAAAGCTTTTGTTTAAGATATCCCTTGATGAAATGTGCGCATGTAAAATCTGATTCGAATGTGAGCTTTTCAACATCAAACTTTAAGTGAAAACAGTCAAAATCCTTGTTTGGCATTTTGTGAACACGTTTTTGAAAAATCACAAGGCTGTCAATTACCCTTTTATATTCTGTTTCGATCTTTTCAGGTGGGGCGTTTTTAACGTAGTCTTGCAAAAGTGTGTCGCCCAAATCTTCCAGTATGGCGAAGCGGCCTTCTGACGCATAGATATCAGGCACATCGACCCAGAGCCAGCGCATGATCTCCGTCATTTCCATGAAGTTGGATACAGATTTTTCGTCAGGCGCTTCCATCAAAACGACAGATTCATCCCCCTGTAATTCTATTCTGTAATATTTCCTTGTCGATGCGTCTCCTGCCAGCGCAGAAACGTTCTCGATTTTACCGGTAGGGAACACGGCGGCAACGAGAGTTTCAGCAATTTTGTCTATTTTACTTTTATCCATTCATAACCTTTAGTATCTCTTCGGCGGTTATGTCTGTTGTCCCACGGTTTTTATCGACTGCGCTTTTAGCCGATAACCCGGCTTTCTCACGTTTTTCAGGGTCGTTTAAAAGCGATATGGCAAGATCGGCGACTTCCGGTTCACTTGTTACTCTCCATGCCCCTCCACAATTTAAAAGTGTCTCCGCCACATCCCGGAAATTACTCATGGAGGGGCCGAACATCGGGGCGACTCCGTAACCTGCCGGTTCCAGCGGATTTTGTCCTCCGTGGTTTATCAGGCTTCCACCTACAAAAACCAGGTCGGCTATAGAGTAAAGCTTTGACAACTCTCCAAAGGTGTCTATTATCAGGACGCTTCTTTCTTCCGCTTGTGGAACCTTCGGAAGGCAACTTTTCCGCGTGACAGTAAGATCTGATCCTTCAAGGGCTTTTTCTATCCATTCGATATTTTCAATCCTGCGTGGGGCGATGACTATTTTTAGCCCTTCAAAAGCTTCTCGCGCCTTGATAGCTCCGCGTATCGCGGCCTCCTCCCCTTCGTGAAGACTTCCTAGCAGGAATATTTTGTCGTTCGGGCCAACGCCGATGGAGCTTTTTAATATCTCCTTATTTGCCTGCGCCTCAACAGGAGTGGAATCGAATTTAAGCGATCCTGTAACTTTAACCCTTAAAGGGTTTGCGCCTATTTCAACTATCCTTTTCGCGTCCGTTGCCCCCTGCATTAAAAATGCGTCTACGTTGAGCAATACAGCCTCGAAAAACCATGAAAGAGACTTGTAACGAGGGTATGACCTGTCCGAAATTCTTCCGTTTGCCAGCACAACGCAGGCTTTAGCTCTTTTGCAGGCTCGCATGGTGTTTGGCCATATTTCCGTGTCTATGGTTATGAACGTTGCAGGGTTTATCGCTTGAACCGCTTTTTTTGCTGAAATTGAAAAGTCGTAAGGGAAATATAGAATATCGGCAATATCGGAGAGTTTTTTGGTTGCCACCTCATGCCCCGTCGGTGTCGTTACCGTTATCACGATTTTAAAATTCGGTGTCTTTACGGCAAGCTTCCGTGCAAGCTTTTCCGCCGCCATCACCTCGCCTACCGAAACCGCATGTATCCATATACTTTTTTCGATGTTGCGCGATGGGTAAAACCCCAGTTTTTGAAAAAAACCGGCCCGATGTTTTTTTGTTGTAGCAAGCCGCCACACTATAAAGGGTGAGAGAATGAGCGCACCTGTATATAGAAGGAAATTATATATAAGGTAGGGCATTACCTTACTGCTCCCCCCGCTGGTTGCAGTTTTGTGTCGGCTGTTTCTGTTATTTTGAGTAATGTTTTTTCAAGTTCCACCCGTTTTGCCTCAAGTGTGGCTGAATCGCATTTTTCAGGAACTGTGACGTGTTCTCCAAAGGCTACGATAACTTTTGAGAAAGGTTTCGGGATCATTAACCTGTCCCATGTTTTTAAATTCCAGTAACGGTCAAATGACACCGTTACCGGCAGGGCGGGGGCGCCTGTGAGTTTAGACACCATGAGAGCGCCCGGTTGCAGTTTTAACGCCGGCCCACGCGACCCGTCCGCTATCAGCACCGTGTTATAACCTTCATCCGTGTGGCGTTTTAGTTCCCTCAATGCTTTGCGTGCGTTTTTAAAAGTTGAGCCGCGCACAACTCCGTACCCGAAAAGGGAGAGGGTTCGCGCTATTATTTCGCCGTCTATACTGGGGCTTGAGAGGATTTTCCACGTTCTGTTACTTTTCCAGAAGTAGAATGGGAAATAGAAGAGCCTGCCGTGCCAGAAGGCGAGGATCACAGGTTTGCCCAGTTCTTTTGCCTTTTTTTCATGTTCCTTGCCAATAACTTCACGTCGCAACGTAAGGCTTATGAACAGTATCAAAAGATATGCGAGTGGCGGAACTATGTATGTGTTTACAATTTTCTTTAGCATGTTTTTATGAAGGTTTGAAAATGTGCCCTTGAAATTGAGAAGGTTACCAGAGAACAGCTTGTCAATAAACAGCGATTGTTCCCGGTGCCCCGGCTTTTACACGCCCTATGATAGCCGCAACTCTGTTTCCTTTGGCTTTTAGCTCCTCAACAAATCGCTCTGCCATATCGCTTGAAAGGGTAACCAAAAGCCCGCCGGAGGTTTGGGCGTCGCACAGAAGCATCACCTGCTCGTTAGATATGCCGTTTCCGGTTGTAAGGCGGTCTTTTACCCAGCTAAAATTCCTCTCACCACCGCCTTTGGTCGCTTTTATGGCAAAAGGCTCTATCCCGTCGAATTTTGGAACGTCGGAATATTTAATGGACAGGCATACGTTAGACGCTTCGGCCAGATTACGCGCATGGCCCAAAAGCCCGTAACCTGTAACGTCTGTACATGCGGTTGCGTTAAACTCCACCATGGTTTCAGCCGAAGTGCGGTTGAGCCGTTTCATGCTCTCTATCGCCTCATCGTGAACATTGCCGGATATCTGCTTGCTGGCCTTTGCAAGGTTACTTAATATCCCTGTTCCTATTTTTTTGGTCAAGACGATGGCGTCGCCCGGGTTTGCCCCTCTGTTGGTTATCATTTTTTCAGGATGTACCACCCCTGTCACAGCGAGGCCATATTTCGGTTCGCTATCATCGACGCTATGCCCGCCTACTATCACGGCGTTGGCTTCCGCCACGGTTTCCGCGCCGCCACGTAATATCTCGCCTATCACGTCTATGCCGAGGGCGCACGATATCCCTATTATATTCAGGGCGCTTATCGGCTTTGCGCCAAGCGCATAGATGTCCGAGAGGGCGTTTGCGGCTGAAATTTTTCCGAACGTATACGGGTCGTCTACTATTGGCGTGAAAAAATCGACGCTCTGGACTATGGCAAGCTCGTCGCTGATTTTATAAACTCCGGCGTCGTCTCCTGAGCCTTGTCCGTAAATGAAATTTTTATCATCGAAAGCGGGCATACGACCCAACGCTTCCCTCAAATCTTCCGGGCCTATTTTGGAGCCGCACCCACCGGCCTTTGCAAGAGCCGTTAGCCCTTTTTTTTTACCAAACCTCACAAGGGAACCTCTATTTGTTGCTAGACGTTAAGTGGGGAGAGTAACATTGGTTCCAATGCAAGTTCCATGTAGAATCTGTTCCGTTTTTCCGTGCTGAATGAAACCCTCACGCATTCCAGTTGTGCCTGGTTTCTTGTTGCCATAGTTAAGGCTATGGGCACCCCTATTGGGACTACCGATGGTATGTGGGCGCTTGCGGATAGGTCAAATTTTTCTTCTACAAGGCTTCTGCACCTGCCTACCACCTGGTTGGCCAATTCACCCATACTGCCTATGACTTCGTCGCTACTATGATGTTTTGGCGTGTCTTCTTCCGGAAGCCCCATTTTAATAAGTGAATTTACAACTATTTCGAGAGCGGCGGCCCCTTCAAAATTTAAAACCATTATTCCGCTATAGTCCCCCTTGAAGGAGACGAAAGTCCCGATTTCTCCTATCATCTGTATTCCCGAAATAGACATGGCGCTTTTTGAAACTTCTATCTCCTGTCCCGTGGTGTTCTGAATAACGTCTCTTGTAGCGCGTGCGAACAGCTTTGTAAAATCGAGTGTCGAGGTGTTTGAAAGTTCCATTTAGTCCTCTTGATTAAAGGTAATGTCGCTTGCCCCTGCGGCGTTTATATGCGCCCGGATTATTTGTAGTTATGTTGAATTTTAACGGTTTTGGGGCCTATATGGGAGTAAATTCGTACAGCTTATTCCGGAGGGTCTTTTGGCCTGTTTTTTCTTATATGTTTTAACTTGCCCAATTTAACTTTTCTTTCAAGGGCGACCAAGCCATGCGTGAGCCAAAAACCTGTGAAGGCCGCAATGAATCCGACAACAAGCGAGCCTACCCACATGGCGCCGGCCACATCGTATACTCCGGCTAAAGAGGATGTTTCTCTCATTGCTATGGAAGCCGGATGTTCCCAGAACGACATGAGCCATTGCCCTATCTTGTATTCCATATAGTAAATAGGAGGGGCGGTAACAGGGTTTGTAACCCAGCATGATGCGAGTGCCACCGGCAGGTTGCCGGGGTAGAAAAATATTAAAAGAACCGACGCTAAAAGCATCTGAAAGCCTATCGTGGGGGTAAAAGCCACAAAAAGACCGAGAGCAAGCCCGCGCGCCACGTCTTCTTCGCTAAAGCTCCATAACTCATGTTTTAGAATTGTGGCTCCGAAGAGGCGGTGGGCACTGCTTTTTTCAACATGTTCCTTGTTCGGCAGTTTTCGCCTCACTCTTCTCTTGAGGCGCTCGTATTTGGTGTGCAGGTCGTACCAGAGGTGCCCTACACCTTTTTTATCATTTTCCATAACCTTTTATCCCGGGGCGTGCGGGTGCTTATTCCAGAGGTTTCCTGTAATGTGTGGAATCTCATTCCCTTTAGCGTTCAGCCTGATATTATATCTCTTTTTGATTATGAAAATGGGGCGAATCCTGCTGTGCGGATAGGTATAGACGCAAGAAAAATTGAAGACACCGGTATCGGGCGGTATATAGAAAACCTGATCGACGGGCTTCTTGCCATAGATAGCGGCCACGAATATACGCTTTTTATGGAGCCTTCCGCAATTGATCGGTTTGAATATCTGGCTGATCGCGTGCAGATTGTGCCCGAAACGGCGGGGAAATACTCTTTGCAGGAGCATTACTCTCTTGCCAAAAAGGCGAGCGACATGAAACTTGACCTTTTTCACGCGCCGCACTACGTTCTTCCATTTTTTCTCAAAACTCCGAGTGTCGTGACTATTCATGACCTTATTCACCTGATCTCCCCATCTTTTAGCGTGATGGAGAAAATTTATGCGAAGTTTATGATCCGTTCTGCCATATCGCGTACGTCCGCCATTATAACCGTGTCTAACAGGACAAAAAACAACCTTGTATGCTTGCTTGGTGCCAATGAGAAGAAAATCAGCGTAATACCTAACGCAGGCGGAGCAGACTTTACCAGAACTCCTGAGGAAGAGCTTCCCGGCAAGCTTGCGGAATACGGAGTGGAACAAGGCTATTACCTCTTCGTCGGAAGCGACAGGCCCCACAAAAATATCGGGGCCGTAGAGCGGGTTATGGACATTATGGGGAGTGACGTAAGGTTTGTGATAGTCGGCAGGGTGCTTGAGCATACACAACGGGTTTTTGACAAGTTTAACGGGCGGGTCAAGTTTCTTGGCAGTATGGACAAACATGGCCTCGAAGCCCTTTATTCCGGTGCGGAGGCTCTTTTGTTTCCGTCATACCACGAAGGGTTCGGTTTGCCACCTTTGGAAGCTATGGCGTGCAGAACCCCGGTAGTTGCGTCTAACCGTTCATCGATACCTGAGGCGGTTGGTAACGCGGCTATATTGTGCGACCCGGAAGACGCAGGGGAGATGGCGATGGCGCTTGGGAAAATCGCCTCTGACCGTGAGTTCAGGGATGCGCTTGTCGAAAAGGGATTAAAACGGGTTCAACTTTTTTCGTGGGAGAAAATGGCTGAAATGACCCTTGATGTTTACGAAAGGGCAGGCTCATGAAAGTTGCGCTCGTGCATGACTGGCTTACCGGAATGAGGGGAGGGGAGTATGTTCTGGAAGCCTTGCTGGATATCTTTCCATCTGCGGATATCTACACCCTTGTTCACATTAAAGGTTCTGTTTCAAAAAAAATTGAAAATCAGAAAATTCACACCTCGTTTTTGCAAAACATGCCTGATGCCAAAAAAAGATACAGGTGGTTTCTCCCTCTTATGCCAAGGGCGATAGAATCTTTTCGGCTTGAGGGGTATGACCTTGTCGTCTCATCAAGCCATTGCGTTGCAAAAGGTGTTTTAACTGGCGATACCCCGCACATTTGCTATTGCCACACTCCAATGCGTTATGCGTGGGATATGTCTCACCACTATTTTAACCGTCAGCGATATTCCGTCACCACGCTCTTTTTTATAGACAAGGTCATGCCGCGTCTCCGCGAGTGGGACAGGCGGACGGCTAAACGCGTAGACCTTTACGTCGCAAATTCGGGCTATATAAGGGATCGCATCAAAAGGGTTTACGGAGAGCCTGCCGTGGTCGTTCATCCGCCTGTGGATGTTGAATATTTTACGCCGGGCGAAAATGACGTTAAAGAAAACTATCTTGTGGTTTCCGCGTTTGCTCCATATAAACGAGTGGATATCGCTATTGATCTTTTTAATGAACGCCGGGAGCCGCTCATCGTCGTAGGTTCTGGTGAAGATCAAAAGAGATTGCGTAGCATGGCAGGGCCTACGATAAAGTTTGAAGGGGCCGTTTCACGTGAACGTCTGCGGGAGCTTTATAGAAATTCAAAAGCTCTTATCTATCCGGGTGAGGAGGATTTTGGAATTATCCCGGTAGAGGCGATGGCTTGTGGAACTCCGGTTATAGCCTACGGAAAGGGGGGGGCTACTGAGACCGTTTTGCCCTTGGTAGACGAAACAACTAAAAGCCCGACAGGCGTTTTTTTTGACAAACAGGAGACAACTGTTTTGGCCGAGGCTATCGGCAGGTTTGAGGCTTCGCGGGAAAGATTCAGGCCTGCCGGCACCCGTATTAGGGCGGAGCGCTTCACAAAAGATATCTTTTTGAAAAATATGTGGGACGTCGTACATAAAGCTGTTCCCGCACTGGTTTAACAACCGATGCGCTGGCTTATTGACATGATGTGCAATGTCATATAGGATTTCTTCTTTGTTTGAGTTCCCCGGTAGCTCAGCTGGTAGAGCGGGTGGCTGTTAACCACCTTGTCGGCGGTTCGAATCCGTCCCGGGGAGCCATTATAACTTATTGTATAATAATCTTATATTTAATTTCCCAACCCTGTCGCCCCTTTCCTTTTGAGTCGTCGCGTGATTTTTGCGTTAATAAAGTCCAGAAAATGGCAAAACGCTACGCAAATAGAAGCCCTTAAGTTTTTAACCGCTTGTTTTTATTGGCCACTATTTTTTTTGGGGTAGACAAGGTGATTTCTTGCCACCTTGTTGCTTATTCAATAATTCATATGTGGACCATCCTCAATTTTGAGGTCAGGGTTTCGATCCCCTATGCTCTAACAAACTTCGGTAAAATCGATGAGTTATATAAACGCAATTATGTTGTGACCGCTGTATTGTCAGCATTTTGGTCACGCTTTGATGTTTTATTCCGAACGCCGACTAAATCAAAGTGTTTCAATCCGCTATTTAGTTTCGGTAATTCAAATTCATTAGTGTGTAGTAAATATGTGATAATGATATTGGACTTTTCCAGTTCAGGCACAACTTTAAGTTATAACTCCCAAATAACTTGATACAATCGTGGAGTAGCGTCAGAATAACATTCATGCTCTTTAAAGAGCGATATTGGGAAGTCCTGCGTGGATCCAGCCGACGCTAAGAAATTCCAAAGATGGTCAATGTGCCTTGTTTGCATAAGGAGAATTGTGTATGGCAAAAAGAAAACAAAGCAAATGGGAATCGATTAAAACTGTTGTACTTCTCGGCAACTATCTGCCTCGCAAATGCGGCATCGCAACGTTTACAACAGATTTGGCCGACGCTATCGCCAAGGAGGCGCCCGATACAGCCGTTTGGGCTATGGCAATGAACGACAGGCTGGAAGGCTACAATTATCCTCCCCGGGTCCGGTTCGAGATTTCCCAGGGCCAACTTAATGAGTATGACCTTGCGGCCGAGTTTCTGAACATGAGCCATGTGGACGTGGTATGCCTCCAGCATGAATACGGCATATTCGGAGGGCGCAAGGGGAGCAACATCATAGAACTGCTCCAGGATATCAGGATACCTGTTGTAACGACTTTGCATACAATCCTTAAAGATCCACCATCCGAGGAAAAGAAAATCTTGATGCAGTTGGCGGATTTGTCAGACCGACTTGTCGTAATGAGCCAGCGAGCGGTTGAGTTTTTGAGAGACATATATAATGTTCCCGAGGAAAAGATTGTTTTCATACCTCACGGCATCCCGGATGTGCCATTCGCGGACCCAAGTTTTTACAAGGACAAGTTCGGCGCGGAAGGCAAAAAAGTCATTCTTACGTTCGGTCTGCTATCGCCAGGGAAGGGGATCGAAAATATGATCGACGCGCTCCCGCGAATAGTCAAGGAGCATCCTGACGTTGTTTACATTGTGTTGGGAGCCACTCATCCGAACGTCAAGGCCGAACGGGGCGAAGATTACAGGATAGAGCTTCAATTGCGCGCAAAAGAACTCGGAGTGGATAGCCATGTGATGTTTCACGACAGGTTCGTTGATCTGGATGATCTGTGCGAGTTTCTGGGGGCGGCCGATATATTTGTGACTCCATACCTTAGCGAGACGCAGATAACCTCCGGTACCCTCGCATACGCGCTGGGGGCCGGGAATGCTACTGTGTCAACACCTTACTGGTATGCGCAGGAGATGCTTGCCGAAAACAGGGGTAGGCTGGTTCCTTTTAATGATCCAGGCGCTTTGGCGAAGCAGATAAACGATCTTTTCGAAAACGAGGTGGAACGCCACGCTATGAGAAAAAGAGCATACATGTTCTGCCGGCAAATGATTTGGAAAGAAGTGGCCCGCCAATACCTGGACACTTTCGTCCTGGCGAAACGGGAAGGGTTGAAGGCGCGCGTGCCCGCCTTCAAGTTGAAGACTCTAGGCGTCGGCCATCCGAATCTACCGGAAATCAATCTTAACCACTTGTGTCTTATGACAGACGACACTGGGATTCTTCAGCATGCTAAATTCACCGTTCCGAACCGTAGCCATGGCTATTGTACTGATGATAACGCGCGGGCGCTTATTGTAACGGTGATGGCGCAGGAAATTTTTCCGAAGGATTTGCTTTTGAAGGCGCTTACTTCAACGTACATGAGTTTTTTGGACCACGCATTCAATGAGGAAACCGGCAGGTTTCGCAACTTCATGTCGTACAACAGGCAATGGCTGGAAGAGACTGGTTCTGAGGACAGCCATGGCCGGTCTGTTTGGGGTCTTGGCGTGGCTGTGGCTTTTAGCAAAAATAAAGGGCAGTTGGGAATTGCCGTGAACCTTTTTCACCGCTCACTCGGCGCCCTTCAAAGTATTAGATCGCCAAGGGCCATTGCGTACTCTTTGATAGGCCTGCACGCTTATCTGCGCCAGTTCGGTGGCGACACCCGCGTGCGTCGATTGCGTGAACTGCTGGCGCGCAAGTTGATGAAGATGTTCAGTGGTAATATAACGGACGACTGGCCGTGGATAGAGGAGATCGTCACATACGATAACGCCAGGGTACCTCACGCCTTGATCCTTTCAGGCCAGTGGCTACAGGACAACGAGATGCTGTCGATAGGATTGAAGTCTCTCGAATGGCTGAAAAAAATTCAGACTGCCAAAGAAGGCCACTTCGCGCCGGTAGGCAATAACGGCTGGTATCACAAAGGCGGTTCTATGGCCCGGTTCGATCAGCAGCCGATAGAATCCTGCGCAATGATAGACGCCTGTATTGAGGCGTCTAAAATTACCCGTGACGATAGTTGGGTTTCCTATGCCCACAGACTCCTGAACTGGTATCTGGGAGAAAACGATCTTCGTCTCGCCCTGTACGACCACACCACGGGAGGATGTCAAGACGGGCTTGAGCCGCAGGGAGTAAACGAAAACCAGGGAGCGGAGTCCACGTTGTCATGGCTTATTTCGTTGCTGACATTGCACAATCATCGAGGGAGTGGAGTTTTGGAGACTGTAACGGAGCTCGAAAAGATCGAAGAGTCCGACAAGGTTGAATCCACGGTGAAGGGCTGAAGCGAAAACCGGGGCCAAGCTCCTTTGGGCTCCGGCCTTATGGGCTTCTGGACGTTTATCCTGCGCCCACGAATCGTGATAAAAGCTCCTGAACCGGGATCGTTGCGATGCCGCTCCTCTGGTCCGCGCTGGCGTATGGAATAATTAATTCCCCGTTGTGTATCATGCCACCGCACGAATAGACGACATTCGGGACGTAGCCTTCCCGTTCGTCATCGGTGGGCTCCAATATCGGTTCGTCAAGCCTGCCTATTACCTTGGAAGGGTCGCGCAAATCGAGAAGATCAATGCCCATGCAGTACTTTCTCATGGGCCCAACTCCATGGGTCAGCAACAACCAACCATTCGGGGTTTCGATCGGTGAACCGCAGTTTCCTATCTGGACGAATTCCCAGGGTCGCGTTGGGGTACGTAAGATCTCTGACTCCTGCCAGAAGTGTATGTTGTCTGAAAACATGATGTAGTTATTTTCCCCATCCTGCCTCGACAGCATTGCGTATTTCCCATCTATTTTTCTGGGGAAAAGCGCCATCCCCTTGTTCTGGACAGCCTTGCCATTGAGCGTGATAATCTTGAACGTCTCGAAATCTTTTGTCTCTATCAATTGCGGCATTATTATAAAGCCATTATACGCCGTGTATGTGGCGTAGTAGACAACGCTTCCGTCGTCGTCCGTAAAGCGTACGAAACGAGCGTCTTCTATCCCCTTGCTTTCATTTTCTGAAACCGGAAATATCACTCTCTCGGAGATTCTGTAATTTGAATGGAATTTTACTATGTAGTTGGACCTTGCCAGCCACATCGCCATATCAGTGGCGTCCTTTCGGCGGGCTGGGTCCAAATGCGGCTCCCAATCCAGCTCCGCTATTTTTTCCTCCAATGTCTCGAATATAAACTCGTCACCTAGTTTGTTGAACAGGCTCGCAGTCACATCGTTACACGCTCCCATTTCATTGAGCTTCAGGTTGAAAAGATGTTTATTGTATGTCCTGTTAATGCTTAACTCTGGTGTTTCGATATAGTCGCTTATCGGATCGAAGAACACGCCGTTGTCCTTGTCTATCACTCCGCTACGGAACTCTATGGACGAAATATGCCCTTCGCCGGTGGCGCGAAAGCTCATGATGAAACGTGTGCCTCCTTCCGGCGCTTCTTTCTGATTAGGGTGCACCACTATCGAAGGGTTAAAAAGCGCCGCCGCTTCCACAGAATACTCACTTGTAAAATAAGCGCCCAGCAAATGGCGTTTCTCCTGCGTGATATTTCCATTGTCCGGGACACAGTGTTCGATTTTACGGTAGTTGCTCTCAAGGGATTTTTTGAAATGCCTGTGCCGGTCGGAAAACTCCAGCATCACCTGATCCAGAAGCATCTGGATCTCTTCGTCACTCAACCCTAGCACCCTGTTGATAACCGATTTGATACGGTTAGCCGGGCCGGGGATATATGGCCTTGTGATCACACGGGATTTCTCCGCCCTAATCACGCCTGATCGTTTTCTCGCAACGATGTTTGGCTTCTGAATATTAACGTCCATTATCGCCCCCTATCAGTTTAACGTATCATTGCACAAAATTGGTTTTACCTCATTCATAAAATAGTCGCCCGGCGACATAAGTGAGAATTGTTTCATTAATTGCTGGATGACGACTTTGCACGTATAATTGAGGAACTACTTGATTAGGAAGATTTGTTCATGCGAATAGCGATGTTAAGCCCCATATCGTGGCGCACTCCGCCACGGCATTACGGGCCGTGGGAAGCCGTGGTTAGCATGTTGACCGAGGGGCTTGTCGAGGCTGGTGTTGAAGTTACTTTATTCGCCACTGGAGATTCAATCACCAAGGCCAGGCTCGCATGGACTTGCCCAATGCCCTACTCCGAAGACCGGCAAATTGATCCGAAGGTATGGGAGTGTTTACATATATCGGAGGTTTTCGAAAGAGCTGATGAGTTTGACCTGATACACAACCAGTTCGATTTCCTTCCGCTGACGTATACTGGCCTGACACAAACGCCGGTGGTGAGCACTATCCACGGGTTCTCGTCCTCCTTAATCCTGCCTGTATATAAAAAATACAATGGCCGCGTTCATTACGTCTCTATAAGCGAGGCGGATAAAAGTCCGGAGATCGATTACATCGCAACGATCCATCACGGCATAAACCTTGAGGATTTTCCATTCCACGAGAAGCCTCGAGACTATCTTCTTTTTTTCGGGAGAATTCATCATGAAAAGGGAGTTTTCGAGGCTATAGAAGTGGCCAAAAAAGCTGGCATGAGACTCAAGATCGCCGGGATCGTCCAGGATGAAGAGTACTACGAGACACACGTCAAGCCACACATAGACGGCGACAAGGTCGAATACCTCGGCTCGGTCGGGCCGGACAGCCGGGCGGAGATTCTAGGCGGCGCAACGGCGTTGCTTCACCTGATAAACTTCGACGAGCCCTTCGGCCTTAGCATGGTGGAGGCCATGGCCTGCGGGACGCCGGTGATCGCAAATGAAAGAGGCTCTATCCCGGAAATTATCAAAGAAGGCGCAAACGGCTTCCTTGTCCATGATATAGATGGCGCCGTGAATGCAGTCAAAAAGATTGGCTCTATTGACCGGCGCGCATGCCGCGAGTCGGTGGAAGAACGTTTCACCGCTACGCGGATGGTAAAAGAATACCTCAATGTCTACAAAAAGATATTGGACGGCCGGGAAAACTACCGCCCATGGGGACATTACGAGAACCTGAGTGAACGGGAAGATCACAAGGTGAAAAGGATCGTGGTGGAGCCCGGCAAGCGGCTGAGCCTCCAGAAGCATAAACGCCGCGCCGAACACTGGGTAGTTATCAGCGGCGAGGCGATAATGACACTGGACGATAAGGAGATATTTCTAACAGCCGGGCAATCTGTGGACATACCGCAAGGCGCCGCCCACAGGATCATGAATCCCGGCTCTGTTCCTCTTGTCTTCGTTGAGGCTCAGATGGGGGATTACTTCGGCGAGGATGACATCATCCGGCTAGAGGATGATTACGGTCGGGTGCCTTAGAACTTCTAAAGGGAGCGAAATATGACTGTCAGACGATATGAAGGCAATCCCATATTAACCAAAAAAGATGTGCCCTATCCGGTGGAGACGGTTCACAATGCCGGAGTAACGAAATTCAACGGCCGTTACGTGATGCTGTTCCGTTCCCATCTTCGCACGGGCCGCTCCATAATAGGTATCGCCGAGAGCGTTGATGGTTACAACTTCACTGTCGGCCCGGAGCCATTCATAACGCCTGCCGCTGACAGCGCCTTCGGCGAGTATGAGGAATACGGCGTAGAAGATCCGCGCATCTGCCTCATCGATGGTGAGTATCTGATCACTTATAGTGCCTATTCAAAACACGGTGTTCGTATAGGTCTTATCAGGACGTGCGACTTTAAATCTATTGAAAGAGTGGCACTCATTACCCAGGCTGACTTGCGCAACGTGGTGATCTTTCCAGAAAAATTCAAAGGACGGTATGCAAGGTTGGACCGCCCCCATTCCGAGATCAGCCCCTGGTCCATTTGGATATCCTACTCCACAGACCTAGTGCACTGGGGTGATTCCAGTGTCGTGATGAAACCGGTAAAATATCACTGGGATGAAATGAAAATTGGGCCCGGAGCGACACCGATCAAGACAAGCAAAGGATGGCTCAGCATCTACCACGGCGTGTTCGAGACAATGGACGGCTCTGTCTACAGGATCGGTGTTGCTCTGCATGACCTAGAAAACCCCTCGAAGGTTTTGGGAGTGGCGGATGAATGGATACTTCAACCGGAAGCCGAGTGGGAAGTCACAGGTTACGTACACAACGTGGTGTTCTCTTGCGGCGCTGTGCCGGAAGACGATGGCTCCGTGAAAATATACTGGGCTGGAGCGGACACGGTGATGTGTGCCGGGACAGCGAGTATCGATGAACTGGTTGACATTTGCCTTACAAAGAAGAGGCCGCCTATGTAGCGAAATGGAATATTTACAGGGAAGCAGGGATGTAGTCTCCGCGTGAATAGGTTGTGCATTGTTATGCGCTGTTGTGCAATATAGAACAACGGGCATCCCACAAGTTATTGATTAATAAGCGTTTTAACAATACTTCTCGGGCTGTTGACCACCTTGTCGGCGGTTCGAATCCGTCCCGGGGAGCCAATTAAATCAGCCATTTAACCTATCCTGTCTTCCTTATGGAAATAACCTTTGCGTGAAATTTGCGTGAATTACACTCCAGATCCACGGATTTTTTCAACGCTTTAAGACTCGGCGGGGAATAATGCCAGGTAATATCCGGCAATTTATGACCCGGCAAAGCCTTTTTTTGTTCAAAACAGAGAGCTTTACATGACACAACCAATACCGCTGATCGAACTTATAAAACAGGCGCTGTCTCAAAACTTGAGGCAGGGGCAAAAAGTCCAGCTATGCAAGGGAAAGGGGCACTTTCAGAATAAAATACATACGGAAAGTTTACGTTGGCAACCTCATTGCTCGCATCTTTAAACCATCAAGGCCTTTCACAACGACCTCCAACTCAGTAATCTCTTTGGCCTCTATTTCATCCCAAAGTTTTAAGTGCTTATCCAACATCCCCCACTTAAGTGAATGAAGACCATGCCAAGCCAAACCCATCCACGAAGCATAGTTGGCCCCTAAAATTTTCTGCGTGAAATACATCTTCCCAGCATTAACAGCACTGCTCGTACCATAGGCTAAAGCCAGGATCATGCGAAACCGAGGATTCATCCGAAACGGCATTGTATCCAGCAATGTTTCTCCAAAAGGCGCATCATACAATTTCATTTGCTTGCTCACATAGAAAACCCGCAAAAGAGCTTCCATAATTGCCATTGGAACAGCCGTTGCGGCAAACTGCCTGGTGTCATAACCTTTCACATACATCCACTCGATTTGTTTACCAAAATTTGAATTGCCCACAGGAATTCCCTCAAGCATCCGCAAAAGCCCCATAAAAGGTGCAGGCAACCCCATACCCCGATTCATCTTGCCAGAAGGGGCATTCACATCCGAAAGGAGATGCCCAAACATGCGCCCCAGTAGCTGAAAAACATTGCCATCAGTGGAACCTTTTGTAGTGGGAATACTGGAGATTTTGCCATTTACCACCACAGTGCATGTGCGTGCGACATATCCCATGCTCCAAACATAAAACCCAGAACAGGATCATGAGCCAAAGAACGTAGTCGATGGTTTCCAGGATTTAGGGTTTTATTCGGTGCGCCTATAAGGCCTGTCGTAACAGAAGTATCAGGCGCCCCAATCAGGGAAATCTTACTTAACTTATTACTGAGTTCAGGAGGGATGAGCTTGTTAAATGACTTTTGTATCTGCTGGTTAAAAATACCGTCGATTTCTTTTGTCCATGAAGCTGTCGGTTTGAGTGGAGCCTTCACGCACAACAAATCAAGCATGGCGGCAAACAGCCCACAAGATCCAGCTATGGCATAATCCCAGCTATCCAATTCATAACGGCGGTTAAAATCAATAATACGCTGATCTAGCTTCCGCTCCAGATTTACCCAATCTTCCGCTTTTAGAATATCTTCGAGCCCTAGCGTTTCGTTATATCGTGATTCCGCTTTGGTATATATTGACGATAAGTCGGTTTGAGGAAGAGGCTCATCGTGGTTTACAGCATCAAGGTTATCTTGCTTTTTCTTTTCATACTCGCCCTGTTGCTTAACATCTTCTGCCCCAAGCGAATCAAGCTGTTTTCGCAAAGCCTGCAAATCATTTCCAATCTCAGAATGAGCTTGTTCTATCTGGGAGGAGCGGTCTTGGAGTAGCTTAATGGCTTTAACTTCTTTCTTGTATGTGGTCTCGCTATTGCTCATGCAGGATTCTTTTTGGAAAGGAAATCTATAGTAGCTTTGACTCCAGCAATTTCCTCTTTGAAGTACTCAGCATTCTTCATCAGGCGTTCCTGAATATCGTATAGCTTTTTAATGGCCACTCCCAAAGAAGTAGCAAGCTTGGCGTTTTTACGTTTCTTGGCGATAGCGTAACCGGCAACGCCAAAACCCGCAACAGGCACGGCAAAAACCCCAATCCCTGCAACCATGCCACCTCCAACTATAGCGCCTGCAGTTGCTAGCCCGGAAGTAATCCCTACTGCTGAGAATCCTGTTGCGCCCAAAACGTTCAGTGCCGCCAAAGAACTAGCGAGATATAACTGAAAGTTGTGTACTGGAATATGTTGAAAGGGCGGCGTATCCTTTTTAATTGGATAATTTAAACCTTTTGAAAAGGAAGGATACGCCTGTGAAGAAAGATAACCTGATCGAGCTTAAAACACAAGATAGAT
>JAJRTC010000251.1 GCA_024278445.1 Nitrospirota bacterium | reverse complement strand
GGGATGTTAAGGAACTTTTTCGTATCGGTTTTGGGGCTATGCGCTTTGTGGCAACCTGTGCATAAAACGCGTTTTATACCGTCATGGCTCGGATAAGCATGGTAGCCCGGTTTCCTAACCTTTGCCATGAGCCTTGAATGGCAGTCAGTACAAACACGGTTATTGACCGGAACCCCGATCTTGTCCGGCTCTCGGAACGAGCCGATAAAATAACGCATCGTGTTCTTGACCTCAAAATAGAAAATTTCAAGCGAGCTTTTAAAATCGACCCCGCGATGACAGTCCGGGCAGTTCACACTTTTCTTTTTCAGATGGTAGTGTAGTGCTGTAAGGTTTTGAGGTGGGTTGGCTTTCATAGCCTCCATCTTTACGCCATGAAGTTTTTTTGTGGCTGTTATGTGGCAGGAGGCACAAAAGTCTGGATCTTTTTTAAGTTCCCCGGGTAGAAACCATCCCACGCCAGCCAGAAGCAACGCAAGAATTGAAAAAGTGAAAACGCGTTTCACATATCGGCTCCGTTTATATATTTGAAAAGTTTTTTAAGCCCCTCTTCATTTGTGATATTGGGTGTATATCCTAATTCGTTCTTAGCCTTGTCTATATTAAAATAGTGAGGCATGGCAAGTTGCAAGGCAAGAAAGCGCGTCATGGGCGGTTCTGATCGTATACCCGCCACCTTGTATAAAAGTTCCATTGCGGCGCCTGCCCTGTATGCTGTCGTGAACGAAACTTTTCGGGTTACGCAAGGTTTGCCTAGCCCCTTTAAAATGGTGTTTACGAAGTCCCATATCTTCACAGGTTCACCCTGCGTAATAAAGTATGCGCAACCTGCCACGGGCGACCCGGCTGTTAACCTGTCTACTGCCAGGAGGTGCGCGTCCGCCGCGTTTTCTACATATACGGTGTCTATGAGATTCAACCCGTCGCCGACTATTTTAAGCCTGCCGGACTCCGCCCTTTTAACAAGACGCGGTATGAGATTTGTGTCGCGTGGCCCCCACACAAGGTGCGGGCGCAAAGAGCATGTCAAAAGCCCTGTCCCGTTTATTTTTAAAACCTCGCGCTCCGCCATTGCTTTTGTTTGCGGATAGAACGCCAGGTATTTAGAGGGGTACGGAAATGTTTCGTCTATTCCTTCATGCGGTTTCCCATCAAAAACGACGCTTGGCGAGCTTGTGTATATAAGCTTTTTTACGCCATGCTTTTTACAACCGGCTATAACGTTTTTTGTTCCGATAACGTTTGTGTTATAAAAATCTTTCCACGCTCCCCATATCCCCACGTTTGACGCCACATGAAAAACGGCGTCCACCCCTTCGCACACGGCTATCACGGCTTCTTTATGGGAAATGTCGCCTATGACTATTTCGGCTCCCGCTTCCCTTAACTCCGGATATTCCCCGCGTGAAAACGTGACGACCTTATCGCCCCTGGCAAGAAGTTTTTCGACAATGTATCGCCCTAAAAAACCCCCGCCACCGGTTACAAGGGCTTTCATTTTGTTAACTCCCCTTCCGCCCACACTTTTAGTTTTTCGCGGAAGATTTTTGCGTTGTGGCGTATGTCGGTTGGAAACGAGGGGTGGAACAACACTTTTTGAATAGCGGAGGTAAGTTCATTAAGGGAACCGAGTTTTAAAATTTCACCCTTCACTTTCTCCTTGTCGCAATGTTCCGCTCCCTTCTTAAGCTCGGCGATTATCACGGGTTCCTGATTCGGCATAGCGCCCAAGCCAACAAGGGCGGTTCTCTCTACGTCAGGATACTGGTTGAAAATCGCCTCGCAGGCTATTGTGAACAAGGTTCCCGCCGGTGTAACCACCCTGTGCCCCTTGCGGCCCAAAAACCAGAGCCGTCCTTTTTCATCCAGATACCCCACATCCCCCATCCTGTGTTTTACATTGCCGGTTTGTCTATCCTTTATTTTTGCAAGCGCTGTTTTGTCCGGCAAACGAAAATATTCTTTTGTCACAACGGGGCCGGTAAAAACTATCTCGCCAATTCCCCCATCTGGCACAAGCAAGGAATCGCGCCATTCATCTATGGGCTCGTCCGTTATTTTTATAATCTCCACGTCCATTCCCGGCAGTGGACGCCCCACGCACACGCCCCTCCCCTGCCTTGTTTTTTCCGCCGTTTCACTTAACACCTCGGCCCCTGTCATGTCACAAGCCGGTAAACATTCCGTCGCACCGAACGGAGTGTGGGTCGTCGCCCTATCTGGCAATACGCCGCTTAAGAGGCGCTCATGTATTTCATCTGCCACAGGGGCACCCGCCATCAGCACACGTTTTAATGTTGGCAGTTTTATGTTGTTATCGGCGCAATAGGCACTCACCTTTTTCCATATGGCAGGCGAGCCAAAGGTAAACGTGACAAATTTATCGTTGATAGATTCTACATATTTTGCAGGGTCGACGTCGCCCGGCCTGGTCGGGTCCATATCCGGTATCACAACGCCCATTCCCATAGCGGCGGAAAAAAGAGCGAACAACGGAAACGCGGGAAGATCGACATCGTGTTCCGTAACGCCATAACGCTCTTTTATCATTTTTACTTGCGAGGTAAATATGCCATGCGTATACACAACCCCCTTTGGGGGCCCTGTGGAACCCGTGGTAAAAAGTATCGCGGCGATATCCTCCGCTCTCGTATCAGCAATTTTAAAAGCCCCAGCCGCAGTTTTGTTCAACTGCGCCGCTGTTTTGCCACCCCAAAACCACCTGCGTCCAACGGTAACGCAATGCTCGATAGATTTAAAATATGAAGGATAGGTAAGACGCGCAAAATGAGCTT
>JAJRTC010000250.1 GCA_024278445.1 Nitrospirota bacterium | reverse complement strand
TGAAATCTTCTTCAGAAGGGTTGCGTATAAGCCGTGCGCCGCGATGCCCCGTAAGGTAGCCTTGAACCCAGTCTCCCAACACTTTGAGGCGGTTGCGATAGAGCACAAGATTCATCAAATGCACAACAGACCAGAGGCACCACGCAAAAAAACCGCTAAAATGAAACCCGGCGACTTCGGCCACCGCCCTGTTATGTCCGATGGTGGCCATCGCCCCAAGATCGAGATAGGAAAAAGGCTTGGCGTTTTTCCCCATTTTGCCTTTCTTGATAATTTGGGAAACATACTTGGCCTGTTGCATAGCCACCTGGGCCACAGCCGGAAGCGGTTCTCCATCTTTTCCCTTGCAGTGGGCCGCATCGCCTATTACAAACACCTCAGGGTAGGAAGGCATGGTAAGGTCGGGCTCCACAATAACCCGCCCTACCCGGTCAAGTGGCGTATCCAAAGTTTTTAAGAGTGTAGAAGCCTCTGTTCCAGCGGCCCACATGGTATTTGTAGCTTTGATAAAGCGGTCGCCGACCTGCACTCCATATGGAGTGATATCGGTAACGGCATGGCTAGTTATAACCTCCACGCCAAGATGCTCAAGGTCTTTTGTAGCTTTTACGCTCAGCTTTTCATCTAACGCAGGGAGGATACGGTCTGCCGCTTCGATAAGGTAGACCCTTGTGCTGGCAGGGTTAATCCGCCTGAAGTTTTCTCTCATGGTATGGTTCGCTATTTCAGCCACGGCCCCGGCAAGTTCCACCCCGGTAGGGCCACCCCCTACAATGATAAAACTTAAATATTTTTGTGCGTCGGAATAGCGGTCGCACAACTCTGCCTTCTCGAAGTTAAAAAGCAACTTGTCTCTTATGGTAAGGGCGTCATCCAGAGTTTTAAGGCCGGGCGCATATTGCTCCCATTGGTCATTACCAAAATAGGAATGACGCACGCCGGTGGCTACAACAAGAATGTCGTATTCAATCGGCTCGTGATTATGCAAGTGTATCTCGCGGTTCACCTTGTCTATTTTGGTAACCCGGCTCATCAGGGTGAGTATATTATCGCGCTGGCTAAAAATTTTGCGAATCGGCGTGCCAATATCTTCTGAAGAGAGCGCCGCCGTGGCGACTTGATATAGAAGCGGCTGAAACAGATGGTGGTTTGTTTTGTCTACCAACGTGATTTCAAAATTTGAGTGGCTCAACTGCTTGGCCGTGTAAAGACCACCAAACCCGCCGCCAATGATAACTAACCTTTTCCTAAGTCTTCTGTCTGCTGGCATTTTGCTATAACTTGCTGAAAAAAATGGAACAGGGAAAAAAGTAATTCCGCTCCATTTTCCTTATATTTCGATAAATTTTCCAATAACCATCATTTTATATTCCTATGCTGAGAATTTAAAGTATAGCCCATCACTGCTCCAACACCAGAAATACATAACAAGAAATAACTTGAAAAAACCGGTAGATCCATTTTTATCATGATTACGCCAGAAGCCCCTTTTACTTGAATCACAAATAAACTATACTATTGCACAAGAATTCAGATAATTTCATACTTACGAGAATTTTACTTTGCACCCCCCACTCAAAATAGAGCGAATAAACATTATAATCAAAAGCTGAATAATCAGGCGAGGCAAAACCTGTTTCAAAGGTAGCGTAATGCAAAAGAAAACTCCAGCGTCCCAAACAGCAGACCCGATTAATACGCTTTGCCTAACTGAAAAATCAGCCGATGAAACTTTAAAGAGTTATCCTTTTTCCACAACTCTTTTATTTCAGATGGCGGCTTCTATATTTATCGTCGAAGTCTCCATCATGTTTCTTTTGCAAAAGATGCCACCGTTTCCACCAATAATAGCGACCCTCCTGGACGCCATTTTGTTAAGCGTCATGATTCTCCCTTGCTTCTATTTTTTTATAAGTCGCACCGAAAGAAGAACTCACCCTGATCGAGATATTGGAAATAAAACTTTCGAAACCAACATTATGCTCAAGTATTCGTTAGGTTTGGGGTTTATCGCCGTATTGGCTTTTGTTGGTTATTTAAGCGTATACAAAGCCGCTACGCACTGGAAAGAGGATTCAATTGTTATCAGCAGAAGTGACGATCAGCGCATGCTTTCCCAACGTGCGGCCATGCTTTCCATGAGCCTTGTTTACAATCAGGACAAGGAAGCCGAAAGAGAGCGTACGCGCAGACAAATGCGTGATTTGGCCGACACGATGGAAGAATCACATGAATGGCTTATTGGCAGGAAGTCATACAAGGTTCTGCCAGGAGCAATTCCGACAAAAAAAAACACATTACATTTTGAACAGCCAAGGCAACAGGATATCCGTGTACGCAAATTCGTGGAGGAGATCAGGGCATTGGCAAATATGCAACCAGCCGCTCTTGCGCACGACAACCCTCACTTGCAAGGCATTATAGCCTACGCCAACGGTGAGCTGAGCGAGTCCTTGACTTACGCGGCTAACTGGTATCGGGAAAATAGCATAAAGGAGACTGAGACAGCGCTCAACATTGGTATTGTCACGATGTTACTTATTCTGCTGGCTCTCTCTGTTGAAGGGTTATTCGTTTTCTGGCCCATGACACGGCGCATCAAGGAAGAGGCGGTGCGGTTGAGAAAAAGCAAGAGAGAAGTAAACGAGGCGCGAAAGATGTTACAGCTTATTCTCGACACGATTCCTGTCAGGGTTTTCTGGAAAGACGCCAATCTTAATTACCTGGGTTGCAATACTCTGTTTGCAAAAGATGCCGGCTTGGATTCGCCAGACGACATAATCGGCAAAAGCGACTTTGAAATGCCGTGGAAGGAGCAAGCAGAACTATACCGCGCAGACGACAACTCAGTTATAGAGTCGGGAGAAGAAAAGATAAATTTTGAAGAACCTCTCACAACACCGGACGGAGGCAAACTCTGGCTTCGCACAAGCAAGGTGCCATTAAGCAACTATTCAGGAGAGACTATCGGAGTTATGGGGACATACGATGACATAACCCAGAAAAAACAGGCCGAGGAAAAGATAAAGGAATCAGCGACGCTGTATAGAACTCTATTCGATCAATCCCCTGACGGCATCGTGATTATAGACAGCGAAAGCGAACTGCCCGTCATGTTCAACGACAAGGTTTGCGAAAACCTGGGCTATTCACGGGAGGAATTTTCAAAGTTAAAAATGGATGATTACGCTATCTCGGAGTCTCTGGAAGATTTGAAAGAATATATGGAAACAACTCTGGGTGACGACCATTTTGTATTTGAAACACAACACCGCACCGAAAATGGCAAGATACGCGATGTCCTGGTTATGTCCAAGAGGTTGCCACTTGGAGAGCGTAAGATCCTGCACAATATTTACCGCGATATAACGGATACCAAAAAGAATGAAGAAGAGTTTTGGAAAACTCAGGATGAGCTGGAAGCCCGTATAAAAGATGCAACGTCAGAGTTAATGAGCACAAACGAATATCTGAAAATAGAGGTTGCAGACAGAAAACGTGTGGAAAACGAATTGCGCGAAGCCCATTCTGAGACGGAGCAAATGCTGACGGCCATCCCTTCCTTTTTTATTGGTCTGGACTCGCAAAACTATATTACCAAATGGAACCATGCGGCGGAAATGACCTTCGGGAAAAAATCCACAGAGGTCATGCTGGCACCGTTTGAGGAATGCGGCATTAAATGGGACTGGGATAAAATTCTTAAAAGAGTCGAGACATGCAGAACCAACCGACAGGTGGAACATCTTGATAACTTTAATTATACAAATATCGATGGCAAGGATGGGTTCCTTAGCATATCGTTTACATGCGTTTCTGTTAATTCAAACGAACCATGCATTCCTTTGGTGTTCGGCGCTGATATCACGGAGCAGAAATATCTTGAGTCACAACTGAGCCAAGCCCAGAAGCTGGAGTCTATCGGCCAACTCGCCGCAGGTATCGCTCATGAAATCAACACACCAACACAATTTGTGGGTGATAATATCCGGTTTTTGCAAGATGCGTTCATAGATATCGGTACTTTGCTGGAGAAAAACTCGGAATTATTTGCCTCATATAGCGAAGTCGCAGGTTGTAAAGAATTTATCCATGACATGGAGATGGCCATGGAAAAGAGTGACATGGCGTTCATATCTGAGGAGGCGCCCAAAGCCATTCAGGCCGCCTTGAGAGGGGTTGACCGTATAGCCACGATTGTACGCGCAATGAAAGAATTCTCGCATCCGGGCACAAAAGAAAAAACCCCGATAGATATCAATAAGGCCATAGAAAGCACAATCACCGTAGCAAGAAATGAATGGAAATACATAGCGGAAATGGAAATTAATTTTGACAAGTCCCTCCCCCTCGTTCCGTGCCTGCCGGGAGACTTTAACCAGGTGATCCTGAACCTGATTACCAATGCGGCGCACGCAATAAGTAAAACCACCGGCAACGAACCGGGCAACAAGGGAAAGATAACCATAACATCCCGCAATAAAAATGACTTTGCAGAAATCTGCGTTTCAGACACTGGTGCAGGTATCTCCCCCGACATCATAGATAAAATATTCGACCCGTTTTTTACAACCAAGGAAGTAGGCAAAGGAACCGGGCAGGGGCTTGCTTTATCCCGTTCGGTAATAGTGGATAAACATGGCGGAACGATAAAGGTTAAAATAGAAGAAGGTAAGGGAACCACATTTATAATAAGCCTCCCTATGAAGGGATAAACTGGCAATGGACAAAAATATAAAAAACCACATTTTGTTCGTAGACGATGAACGCGACGTGCTGGACGGGCTAAAACGTATGTTGCGGGATATGCGCAAAGAGTGGGAAATGTCTTTTGCCGGAAGTGGAGAAGAAGCGCTGGAATTCCTTGCTAACACACCATGCGACGTTGTGGTCTCGGACATGAGAATGCCAGGAATGGACGGGTCTCAACTTTTATCGGAAGTGTTAAAAAGTTACCCTAACATTGTGCGCATCGTGCTTTCCGGGCAATCGGACAAGGAAATGATACTTAAATCGATCGGTGCCGCGCATCAATATCTGGCAAAGCCATGCGACACCGAAACACTGAAAGCCGTTGTGGAACAAGCGTGCGCTTTGCGCGACCTGCTTGCGGATGATTCGATTCAAGGAGTTGTGTCGCAACTTGCATCTTTGCCGAGCTTGCCAACTTTATATTTTGAACTGATTGAAGCTCTAAGGTCACCCGATAGTTCAATGAATAAAATCGGTAAGATAATATCAAAAGACGTAAGCATGAGCGCCAAGATTCTGCAACTGGTCAACTCCGCCTTTTTCGGAATGCCGCAACATGTTTCCAGCACTTCTCAGGCGGCTAACCTTCTGGGGCTTGACATAATCAAAACGCTGGTTCTTTCAACACATATCTTTTCACACTACAAAGGGTCATCAAAAGCAGGGTTCCCGATTAGCGATCTTTGGGACCATAGCGCACGAACCGCAATTTGCGCAAAGGAGATATACAAAACCGTAAACCATGACGCAAAAGCCATAGACGAGGCGTTCATGGCGGGCATGCTCCACGATGTCGGCCTGCTCATCATAGGCACGAACCTCAATGAAAAATATGAGCAAGCGCTCAACCTTTTACGAAACGAGGAGATTACTTCCTATGATGCCGAAAAGAAGGCTTTCGGAAGTTCACATGCCGAAGTTGGCGGATACCTGCTTGGGCTGTGGGGTCTGCCACAGCGTATTGTAGAAGCCGTATTTTTTCATCACAACCCTTCAAAATCTTCAGACAAAACGTTCACACCACTTACAGCCGTACACATAGCAAGCGCCGTTGAGGCAAACGTAAGGCAATCTGAATCCCTGACAATCAGTTGCCCCATTAACGAGCAGTATCTGGAGCATATAGGCATGTTGGGTCACCTGCCAAAATGGATGGAAGTCTGTCAAAAAGTTTTAGAGAGGCAGGAAGAGAATGGATGACAAAATATTGCTGGTTGATGACGAACCGGACATACTCGACACGTTCAGGCGGAGCCTCAAAAGAAAGTTCCATGTTGAAACGGCTCTGGGAGGAGAAGCTGGTTTGGAACTGATATCAGCCAAGGGGCCTTTTGCCGTTATTGTTTCTGACATGCGTATGCCCGGCATGGATGGAGCGCAATTTCTTGCCAAAGTAAAAGAAACTGCTCCGGAGAGTGTGCGAATGATGCTTACCGGAAACACAGATATTGACACAGCCATCGGAGCTGTTAACGAAGGGAGCATTTTTCACTTTCTTAATAAACCATGTTCACCTGAGGTGTTTGAAAAAGCGATAGAGTCAGGAATCAGGCAATATAAGCTCATCACTGCCGAACGGGAGCTTTTAGAGAAAACATTAAGCAGAAGTGTTAAGGCTCTTATTGACATTTTATCGATGGTAAACCCTCTGGCGTTCAGCAGAGCCATACGTCTGCGCCGCAATGTTAAGCATACCGTGAATCAACTTGGGCTCTTAAATGGGTGGCAATATGAGGTTGCGGCCATGCTTTCACAAATTGGCTGTGTAAAATTAGCACAAGAGACGCTTGAGAAAATTTACGCAGGACAAGAACTTACGAAAGCGGAACAGGAAGCCTTTGCCTCCCATCCATCTACCGGCGCAGGTTTGATACGAAAGATACCGCGTTTGGAAAAAGTGGCTGACATGATTGAAAAACAGATGGAACCGTTTGGCAGGTTCAGTAGCGCCCAGGTTTTAAGCAAAACAGATCCTGTTGAAATCGGGGCACAGATACTAAAAGTTGCTCTTGATTTTGACAGGCTAGTGACAGGTGGAGCGTCATTCAGTGACGCTGTGGATGAGCTGATGAAGCACCCGGAAGAATATAACCCGCACATTGTTTTAACAATGAGCGAGTTAAAAACCGAAAAAAAGGAAGCACAGATAAAACTGGTAAAAATACAGAACATCACAGTAGATATGGTAATCACCGAGGATATCCGGACAAAAACAGGCCTTTTATTGCTCCATAGGGGCCAGGAAATAACTCCGCTTTTGCTTGAACGGTTAAAAAACTTTTCACGCCAGAGCAATGTGCCGAATGAGATTCGAGTTTCTATTCCGGAATATGACTCAAGCAAAGGATAGAGGAAATGAGAATTACACAGAAGATCATTGCGCAAATGAGATGAAATCGAAGCAGAGCCACAAGCCCAGCCGCTTATTACTGTCTGCTACGCCTCATGCTAATAAAATGCTAATGATCTACAATCTTTTGCTATGTTTTGCAAACCAGCAAGGGCAAGCAGAGAAGCGGCGAGCGGAGGCAGGCAACACGGGGAAACCAGTGCAACAGATTGATTTATATGCGCTAATCAATAAAAAGGGAAAAGTTTAAATGGTGCCGGGAGCGGGAATCGAACCCGCACAATACTAAGTATCGGAGGATTTTAAGTCCTCTGCGTCTACCAATTCCGCCATCCCGGCAACCAAAAAAAAAAACGTATTGTACCACCAATTATAAGGGCGTGCCGAAATGGTATGCAAGAGCAACCCATCCATCCTTTTCTACTCTGTCGGTCAAACTGAAACCTTCATGACGAACGGCTGAATCTGCAGTTTTTTCCTGATCGACCCGAAGCCCGGAAATAATGTAAACTCCACCTGACAGCATGACCTTTTTCACCACAGGGGCTAGGTTTAAAAGCGGCCCCAGAAAAAGATTCGCCACCACCACGTCAAATTTACCATCAACTATGCCGATTTCACCCTCCAAAACCTTAACTTTATCCGAAACTCCGTTGTTACCTATATTCTCCCGCGCAACGCCAACAGCCACAGGGTCGTTATCTATAGCGACAACCTCTTCGGCTCCAAGCATAGCCGAAAGTATGGCAAGAACTCCCGTGCCGGTTCCAACATCCAAAACGCGCGTACCATAATAACGCTCAAGCAGGAGCGCGCAGCCTTCCGTTGTTGCATGGTTCCCTGTGCCAAAAGCCATGCCGGGGTCTATCACCACAACCGTTTTTTTATCTTTAGATATTGAGTTTGCCTTCCATGAAGGGGTGATGACAACGGAATTACCAACTTTTACAGGCTCTAAAAACTCTTTCCACTTCTCCTGCCAATCGTGATTTTTTTCTGTTTCAGAAGTTAGCGTAACGGAGGAACCCGAAAATACGCCCGTTATAACGTCGATAACGGACTTACCCATCTCTGCCCCGTAAGTCCTTTCTGCAACCCACAAATTAACTGTATTATCAGGCATAACTTCAACCGCAACGGAGAATTCTTCGGCCAGAACCCCCGCCACCTCGTCTGCTGAAGCTCCTTCTGTTTTCACCGCAATTTTCATCCAGTTTTTTTCCATACGGCACAGTTTACCTTATATTTTGCGGCGTTTGATTTAGGACACCCATTCATCTAAAATCTAGACAACAGGCTAAACGTGAAAACTTATTTTACAATTATTGGTTAAAGATGGGACTTATTACAGCTTCGAGTATCAATTTCGACCTGCTCCCACCAAACAGGGTGATCGGATACTACATTTATGACGAGGAAGAGAAGGATGTGACGGATATTCGCGACCTTCTTGTAGACGATAAGACTCACGAGCCGAGATACGCTATCATAGAGATTGGCGGATTTCTCTCCATAGCCGGGAAAAAGCTTCTTATCCCATGGGTATCGCTTGTTAAAGGCGGAATGTCCAGAATGGATATAAACTGCTCGGCGGAACATATGGCATACACCCCGTTAGCTCACGACCAGCTAAACCCGACACGGGAAGAGGAAGAGAGCATACACTTTCACTTTAGCGCAGAACCATACTGGATTAATGAACCTGAAGAAAAAGCGGAGCCTGCTCCCACAACCCAACCTCCCGTAGACGACACCCCTATGGAAAACCTTTCGATGGAAGACAATGATACAAAATAACACTGCCCCCGGACGGACCTTAAAAAAACTTTTATATGTGGCAGGCTTTTTCGGAGTTTTGCTGACTATCGTAACCGAATTGTCTCATATCTATCCCGTCATACTGGAGCTTTGCGGTGGTTCTAAAAGCGGGTGCGCGGATGTTGCGTCTACACCATTTGCAACGATATTCGGGATCTCGGTCGCTTACTGGGGGCTTTTGTCCTACGTTGTGTTTCTTTTCGTTCTATATTACGCGCCGGTTTACATACTCCCGATAGCGTCTGCCATGCTGGGCGCAGAATTTTATTTTATGTGGATCATGAGTTCGATCATCCACATCTATTGCCTTTTCTGCCTCATCCAGTTTTTCACGGTGCTACTGCTGTTCGCCTTGACACTTGGCTGGTATATAAAGCAGGCGGGTGACTTACCCGTAAAGCTGTGGGTCGCACCTGTTATAGCACTCATAGCATTCACAGCTTTAGCCGCTCCCGTTAAGCTTGGGGCAAAAGCCATGTCTGCAAACGGAAGCGAAATCGTAACCTACTGGGGGAACCTCGATTCCAAACTTAGAATAGAGATATATTCTGACTATCAGTGCGGATATTGCAGAAAGGTGGAACCTGAAGTAGACAAGATTATGGAGAAACATCCTGACATACTTATCATCTTCCGTGATTACATCATAAACTCACATAAAATATCGCCTGTCGCGGTATCGTACGCAAACGCGGTTGCATTCACAAAGGATAAAGACGAATATCTGAAAGTAAGGAAAGAATTATTCTTCAACCAGAAAAAACTATATGAATATTTAGAGAAGCGTCTACCGACCATAGATTTTACCGACGAGCTTAAAAAGAAAATAAGGCAAAAGGTAGACTATGATATGGAGCGAGCCGCAACTCTTGATATATACCAAACGCCATCGCTTGTTATCTACCGTGGAAACGACATGGTGCAGATAGTGCGAGGTTTCCAGTCTTACGACCAAATTGCACGCTTTCTTACGTCAGAATGATGTCACAAACCTCTTTTTTTACAGATAGCAACGCACTTAACGGCAAGCCCGCTAACCACCTCTCCCACGAGGCGCTAAAACGGGTGTTAAACGAACAGCAATTCGAAGCGGTAATTCATGGCGAGGGGCCACTGCTTATCCTGGCTGGCGCAGGCTCTGGCAAAACACGGGTAATAACCCACAGGATAGCAAGGCTCCTTGCGGAAGGCGCAAGCCCAAGAAGCATAATCGCGCTCACTTTCACCAACAAGGCGGCAGGTGAAATGCGAGAGAGAATCGCTTCGCTTTCAGACAGGATAACTTCCGGGTTATGGGTCTCCACGTTCCACTCTGCCTGTTTGAGGATTTTGCGGCAACACGCAGAACGGATCAACTACCCGAAAGATTTTATCGTTTACGATATGCAGGATCAGGTACGCCTGATAAAGCTTTGTTTAATCGAGATTGGCCTTGAAGAGAAAAAATTTCCGGCAAGGCAGATAAGCTCTTTTATTTCGCGTTTTAAAAACAAAATGAAGGGCCCCGAAGACGCAGAAAAAGAGACAAGAGGGAACGATGAGTTTATCAAGGTTTTTGGCATGTATGAGCGCAGGTTGGCCGAGTCTCGCTCTATGGATTTTGACGACCTGCTTTTAAAGACGCTCTACCTGCTACGCAACGAAGAAGAGGTTAGAACCGGTTACCAAGCTCGTTTTGAGCATATTCTGGTAGACGAGTTTCAAGACACCAATATGGCGCAATACGAAATCGTCCACCACCTGGCAGGCAAAAGGCGAAACATCTGTGCCGTAGGTGACGACGATCAATCCATATACCAGTGGCGCGGAGCCGATATCACAAATATATTAAATTTTGAAAAAGACTTCCCGGACGCAAAAATAGTTCTGCTTGAAAAAAACTATCGCTCCACCGGTAACATTTTACGAGGCGCATCCGAGGTAGTCTCACGCAATATAGGGCGCAAAGAAAAAAAACTCTGGACAGACAATACCGCAGGCGAAAAAATAAAGCTTTACACTGCAACAGATGAAATGGACGAGGCGAAATACGTTGTAGATCAAACAAAAGCGATGCAACGCAATGACGGGTTAAGCTTAAACGACGTTGCGGTTTTTTATCGCACCAACTCACAGTCCCGCGCAATAGAAGACGCCCTGCGCCGTGACGGGTTTCCATACCAGATTTTCGGCGGATTAAAATTTTACGACCGCAAAGAGGTGAAAGATATTTTAGCCTATTTTAAGGCGGCACTTAATCATTTCGACGTAGTATCATTCAAGCGAATCATAAACACGCCGCCCAGGGGTATCGGGGCCGTGACGATCGCAAAACTTGAAATGGCGGCAATAACTGAAGGCGTTTCATTATCAGCGGCGTTAGACAACATAAGCGTTATTCAAGGGTTGGGCGCCTCAGCACGAGAGAAGCTTGAGAAGTTTAGAGAAATATTATCCGCCATACGTTCCAAGGTCACTTCAGCTTCCCCGGCTGACGCCATAAACGAAGCACTTACCATTACAGGTTATATGGACTGGCTGTCGGCGGATAAAAAAAGCGAATCGCTCTCACGCTTGGAAAACCTGACAGAGCTTGTGAACGCCGCTGAAGAATTCGAGGAGCGAACGGGTGAAAACTCCATGATGGCGTTTTTAGATCAATCTGCACTTATTTCCGATGCAGATAAAATAGACGAGACTACGGCGACCGTAAAACTTATGACAGTTCATATAAGCAAGGGCCTTGAATTTCCGGCTGTTTTCGTTACGGGCCTTGAGGACAACATGTTCCCCCACGCAAGAAGCAAAGGCGACAGCGCCCAGATGGAGGAGGAGCGGCGGCTCCTGTATGTCGCAATGACTCGCGCAAAAGAAAAACTTTTTTTAACGCATGCGTTGACCCGCCGCGTTTTCGGCGTATCGCAGGCTAACACTCCGTCTATATTTCTGAACGATATTCCGAAGGAGGTGCTGGCAAAATCTGGCGGTGGCGAAGCTGTGACGAACTTTACCTCACGACCTGGCAGAACACGTACGCCTGCATTAACCAATCGACCTGTCAAATCATTTAAAAACAAACGTGAGCAGGGCGAAGAGATTGGCGGGTTCCGCGTTGGGCAAAAAGTTTCGCACCCGTCTTTCAATGTCGGCGTTATCCGTGCGATAGAAGGGGCAGGCGAGAAGAGCAGAATAACCGTATACTTCCCGCGTTTTGGCGAAAAAAAGCTTATGCGCAAGTTCGCCAAATTAACGACGATATAAAAAACCTATTCACTGGAAATCTATCTATTTCATGGATTTAAAATAGTGATAAAAACTCTGGCGGCAATTTGTGAAGATATAAAAATACAGCATACGGTGTTCGCAATGCCGTTTGCCATCATGAGCGCGTTCATGGCGGCGGGCGGAACGCCGACTATACGTGTGTTGGGGCTTATCGCGCTTGCCATGGTTTTTGCACGCTCTGCCGCCATGGCGTTTAACAGGATTGTAGACGCCAAGTTCGACGTTAAAAACCCCAGGACGATGGGAAGGGCCATACCCATAAAACTTGTGTCACAAAAAGCCTATATAGTTTTTCTTGTTGTCTGCTCCTTGGGGTTTATCTTGGTGTGCGGCGCTATAAATAATTTAGCGTTCATTCTTGCGCCACTTGCCCTGGCTATAGTTTTCTTTTATTCATACACAAAACGCTTCACACACCACTCGCATTTTTTTCTTGGTATAGCGTTAGCTTTGGCTCCGCTAGGCGCGTGGGTGGCCGTGCGAGAAGAACTTACATACCAGCCTCTCATATTGGGGTTAGCGGTAATATTCTGGCTGGCAGGGCTTGACATAATATATTCATGTCAGGATTTTGATTTTGACCGGCAAACGGAATTAAAATCGATACCTAAAAAGTTTGGCATAAAAAACGCTCTTGCACTGGCCGCAATGTTCCATGCCGTAATGATTATCCTGCTCATAACGCTTGCCGTTGTGTCACCCTTGTCATGGGTGTATTTAACGGGTGTCGCATTCACGGCCCTCATGTTGCTTTACGAACACTCATTGGTAAAACCTGACGACCTTACAAAGGTTAACGTCGCATTCTTCAATGTAAACGGGGTAATAAGCGTGGGGCTCATGTTTTTCACCATTGCGGATATTCTTATATCAACCTGACCCATGCCAGCTAAAAAAACCGCCGAAGGACACAGGAAAAGATTGCGTGAGAAGTTTTTGGCATTCGGGCTGGATAAATTCACAGACGACGAAATAGTGGAACTTCTCCTAACTCTCGGTACGCCACGCAAGGACTGCAAGCAGACAGCGCGAGCCGCCATGAAAAAGTTTGGTAGCCTGGCCGTTGTGCTGGAAGCTAACGCAGAGGAACTTCAGAAAATCGAAGGGATAGGGCCTGCCAATATTTTTGGCATAAGGCTAATCCATTCCATCGCCCGCAAGTTTTTGCGGGAAAGAATGCTCCACCACGAATATCTAAACTCGTTTACCGAGGCGTTGGAATATTTTATCCATGCCTTGCGTGACCAGAAAAACGAGTCGTTCCACGTGCTCTACCTTAATTCACAAAACGCGATTCTAGGAGAGGAAAAACTTTCCGCAGGTTCACCGTCAAGCGTGACACTCTCCCCAAGACACGTTATAGAAAAAGCTTTTTTGCACGGCGCAACCACCCTTGTGCTGGCGCATAACCACCCCGGCGGCTCGTCCAAACCTTCGGCTGAGGATATAGCCTTAACGCGGGAAGTAATCTTTGCGGCAAGGCTTTTAGACCTTTGCGTGAGAGATCACCTTATCATTTCGCCTAAAGGTTATTATTCTTTCCGAAACGACGGGTATATAAAGAAGTTTGACGACGAGTTTGAAAAATTTCATAAAAAACTGTTAAAAGAGAATAAAAAATAGCTTTCAGGATACAGAACCGCCCCCCTTGCCACAGGCACTCCGTAAGGCTACAATCGTCCGGTAATATGAAAAGCGCAATGAAACAATCTTTTGATCCTGACTTGGCCCACATTGCCGAAAAGGTAACGGCGGGTGAGCGTCTTGATTTCTCCGACGGGCTTGTTCTCGACCGGACACAGGATATTCTCGCCTTAGGTGAAATGGCCAACATCGTTCGCGAAAGAATCAACGGGAACAACGCCTATTACATAAACAACCGCCATATAAACCATACAAACGTGTGTGTAAATACTTGCAAGTTTTGTGCGTTCTCCAGAAAAGAGGAGGACGACGACGCATACACAATGAGCGTTGAAACAGCCCTCGCAGAGGCGCACAAACATGACGGCGAAGATTTTTCAGAGTTCCATATCGTAGGCGGCCTAAACCCCGGAATGCCATACGAATATTACATAGACCTTGTAAAAAAACTTCATGACGATTTCCCTAATACACACATACAAGCATATACGGCCGTTGAGATAGCCTACTTCGCCGAGATATCGGGGCAAACAGTTGAGAAAACCCTTTTACACTTAAAAGAAGTCGGTTTGGGCTCACTGCCTGGGGGGGGGGCGGAGATTTTCAATGAGAAAGTACGCAAAAAAATATGTCCTGAAAAAATAGACGGGAACGCATGGCTTGACGTTCACAAAACGGCGCACGAAATAGGCTTAAATTCAAATGCCACCATGCTCTATGGCCACATAGAATCTGCTGAAGATCGCGTTGACCATTTAATAAAGCTACGCAATTTGCAAGATCAAACCAACGGCTTTTTAACTTTCATACCATTGGCGTTCCATCCGAAAAACACAAAATATGGCGACCTGCCAAGAACCAGTGGCCAGATGGACCTTCGCATGATAGCCATGTCACGCCTGATGTTAGACAATTTCCCACACATAAAGGCTTTCTGGATAATGATAGGAGAGAAGATAGCGCAAGTTTCGCTATCGTTCGGAGCCGACGATATGGACGGAACGGTGATGGAGGAAAAGATCACCCACTCAGCCGGAGCAGAGACAAACGAGATGATAGCAAAAAACAGGATCGAACGCCTGATCATTGAAGCCGGGCGAACACCTGTGGAACGCGACACAATATATAACGTGGTTAGCTCATAAAACATAATGACAAAAAAACGTCCGCGAGTCGGGTTCCATGATTTTTTAAATTCAAAGCCACTGCTCCACCCTTTTCGGCACGGGCTTTTGGAGACGCCGTTTGAGCTTGTAATAGACACGCCATCTAACCTTGCCAAACGTTTTGCAAGTGGTGACCTTGACATGGCGCTTATCCCGTCTATTGAATACGGAAGAAATATAGACGCAGTTATAGTTCCGTCAGCCTGTATAGCGTCTATAGGACGTGTGGAAACCGTTCTGCTTTTTTCAGAGCTTGCAATTGAGGATATCGAATCCGTTTGCGTTGATATAAAATCCAGAACCTCGGTCGCCATGCTTGAAATATTGTTAAAAGAAAAATATGGCAAAACGCCAACAATGACACCATGCGAAGACGACCCTGCCACCATGCTCCGCTCCGCCGACGCGGGGCTTTTGATAGGTGACGCGGCATACAACCTTGATAGAAAAGACTATGTGGTTCACGATTTAGGCGACCTTTGGTATCAGCATTCCGGCACCCCTTTCGTCCATGCCGTCCTGTGCGCAAAAAAAGGTAAGAGGTGGGACACGGCAATATCAGCCATAGAAGAAGCTAAAAAACTTGGCAAGGAACACAGAGCGCTTATAGCAAAGCAGGAAACAGCCAATCACGACGAAGCGGAAAGACTTTTGGACTATCTCACCAAACGAATTTATTACGACTTGGGCGACGACGAAAAAGAGGGTCTTTCCCGCTTCTTAAAATCCGCCAGGAAAATGAAAATTTCGGAAAGGGACAACCTTGAATTTTATTAAAGCTACGATAATTTGCCTTGTAACCATAGCAGCTATTGCCGTTGCACCTACAGCGTCTGCTGTGGAAGGAGTCTCGCTTGAGAGGATAAACAAATCAGTCGTAAAGATATTTACCGTTTCTAAAAGGCCCAGCTACTACATGCCGTGGCAAAGAAAGCCACAGGTCGCCGCGATAGGTTCCGGCCTTATCATCGATGGAAGCAGAATTCTCACAAACGCCCATGTAGTTAGCAACAACGTTTTCATCGAGGTCAAAAAAGCCAACGATCCAAAAAAATATATTGCGATGGTGCAATCTATCGGCCACCAGTGTGACTTGGCGCTACTTATTGTTAAAGATAAAAGTTTTTTCGACGGCACCGAACCTCTCGCATTGGGAGAATTGCCTTCATTGCGTGACAGCGTGTCGGCATACGGTTTCCCTAAAGGGGGGAACGAAATCTCCATTACGCAGGGCGTCGTGTCTCGCATTGAGCAGATGAAATATTCCCACAGCGGTTTTGAGCTTTTAGGCGTTCAGATAGACGCGGCCATAAACCCTGGCAACTCAGGCGGCCCTGTGTTAATTGGCCCCAAGGTTGTGGGGATAGCCATGCAGGCGTTAAGGTCAAGTGACAATATCGGCTATATAATTCCTACGCCGATAATACGCCATTTTTTAAAAGACGTTGAAGACGGCGAGTTTAGCGGGTTCCCGGATGAGGGCATTATTTTCCAGACCTCTGAGAACAAGTCGCTCAGGCGTTATTTTAATATTGATGACGACCTTACGGGAGTGCTGGTCAGCGAGGTAATTTACGGTTCTGCCGGTGATGGCAATATAAAACGGGGTGATTTTTTAACATCGATAGACGGAGTTAAAGTCGCGAACGATGGTTCCGCGCCATTAAACAAGCATATTCGTGTCTCTGTAGGTTACCTTGTGCAGAAGCACTATATTGGCGAGGAGCTAAAAATAGAAGTTATTCGTAACGGGAAACCTGTAAAACTCAAGTTCCCTCTCGCCAAAAGCGTATCGCTGGTTCCGATGGAGCACGAAAAGCAACCCGCCTATTTTATTTACGGCGGGCTTGTTTTTATGCCGCTAACATTTAACTACCTGAGGGAATGGGGAGGTAAATGGTCGCTCAAGGCTCCTGTACCTCTCATCCATGCGGCGAAATATGGTTATCCGTCGGCGGAACGGCGTGAGGTGGTTTTTTTAAAAAGCGTGCTTGCAGACGAAATCAACATAGGCTATCACGATGTGAGGAGCCAGATAGTCTCCAAGGTAAACAACGTCGCCATAGCTGATATGGCCGGGCTGGTTTCGGCTGTGAAGAACAGTGCCCAAAACGATGAGTTTACAAAAATCGAGTTTGAGAACGGGCTTATCGTAGTGTTAGAAAACAGGGCGGCTGAAAAAGCCAACAAGGGCATAATCGCAAGATACGGAATAAAAAGCGATGCCTCGCCTGCCTTTGCGCGGTAATCACTGCGGGTATTTTTATTCAAGCTGGCCCCTGTGTGGTGATGAAGTTATCCCAAAATGCGCGGATTAGCCTTGGGCAATCCGGCTTTTTAAAATGTGCGGTCACTTGCTCTTTATGTTCTCTTTGCCCGGATAGAGAGCATCGATAATCGCACAGTCCGGCACCTTCTTGTCAGAGCAGCGACTGGCCATTTCCATGAGAGACGTCTCCATCTTTTTTAGATCAGATATTTTCTCCCGTATAGCTTCAACCTGCTTCAGAGTGAAACGACGGATTTCGGTACAAGTGTATTTTCCACCATCGACAAGCGCCAGCAACTCCCGCACCTGCTCAATGGTAAAACCGAGTTCCCGTATCCGGCGAATAAAGGTGAGTCGTTTTACGTCCTCCTCTGCATACAACCGGTGCCCCCCTTCTGTGCGGGGCGGGGGCATCAGCAACCCGATTTTTTCATAATAGCGAACCGTCTCTTTCTTGCAACCTGTCGCTTCGGCCAGCTTCCCAATGGTACACAGCCTACTCATTGAATTATTCATATTCGTTGAAATAGACAATAAACAAAAGGTTGCACACCACCCTCTGGCGTTGTGTGCCGCTCAGGTGTGGACGTAATCAACGAGTAGCGCTTTCCAAAACGATGCTGGAGAGTTTCTGCGCAATACCGAAGCACCGGCAACCCACTGCATCTTGTGGGGCCGTCCGGAGCGAAGGTGGAAATAACAACATACCCCCCCGGCGCCAACGACCTTTCGAGGGTAGCGAGATACTTTTCCTGCTCCTTCTTTTCAGTGAGAAAATGAAAGACCGCCCTGTCGTGCCAAAGATCAAATAGGCCCATGTCATCACAAGAAAGGAGATCCGCCACGATCCACTCGATATTCCCCTTTTTAGCTCCCATCTGCTCCTGTGCTTTTTTAAGAGCGTCGTGCGAAATATCGAGCACGGTGCTCTTCGAATATCCTGCGTCGAGCAAGGCCAACGCTAACCGCGAGGTTCCTCCACCCACATCGATAATCGTAGCGGTGGGATCAAGGTCGGTTTGCTGTATCAGCCGAAGGGACTGTTCCGGGCGATCCTGATACCATCCCATTTTTTCTGGTAACAAGCGCCGATAAGCTTTCTCCCAGTGAGATTGCCTATTCTCGTTTCGCGTAAAGGGCCACATAGGATTCCTCGAAAATAAGTCTTGAACCTGTAGTAGCTACAGGCTGTACGTTTATATTAGCAGAAAAGAAGGTTCGATGATTTTGAAAGGAATAGACCATGGGAGATTGTTGCAATACCCCTACAGATGGAGCATGCAGTACCCCGGCGCAAAAGGTTTCAGCCCCGAAAAAAACTCAATGTCCGGCTTGCGGGACTACCGCCCATCTTGTAGAGCGCAAAACGCTACTTCAGCAACTGAAGAAACCTCAGCACGTTATGCCGCCCGAAGAGCATTTTTACTTTTGCGCGGAAACCACTTGTGCGGTTGTTTATTTTTCACCAAGTGACACAATCTATGTGCAGGAGGACATTCGAAAAAAGGTGGGGCAGAAAACAAAAAGCCCGGATCGAACAGTTTGCTATTGTTTCGACGTTACGGCAGAGATGGTTGAACAGGAATTGGCCGCAACGGGTACGAGTGCGTCAAAAGCCTTTGTAATGGAGCAGGTAAAAGAAAAAACCTGTTCCTGTGACGTTCAAAATCCATCGGGGCGATGTTGCCTGCCCGATTTTCCCAAAGAAAAGAAAAGGAGCTAAAAATGTCGGGAGCTGTAGAAAATACAGAGCAGAACGAAACAGGAAAATCGCATCAAAAAGGTGCTTTAACGGGCATTCTCGCAGTAGGCGGACTCTTGGGTGCCTTGGCCGCATCCTCCTGTTGCATCCTTCCCCTGGTTCTCTTCAGTCTTGGTATCAGTGGTGCATGGATAGGAAACCTGACAGCCCTTTCGCAATACCATGGGATTTTTGTTGCCGCAACCTTGTGTCTGCTCGGCGCGGCCTACTGGCAGGTGTATCGGAAAAAGAGGGGAGAAAGCTGTTGCGTGGCAGATTCCTACTGCGCCTCTCCCTCATCGGGCAGAGTGATGAAAGTCGTCCTGTGGGGAGCGACCCTTCTGATTACTACTGCACTACTCTTTCCCTATTTAACCCCTTATTTTTTATCTGAATAAAGAGGAAAACAAACGATGATAAAGCAAATACTTTTTATGATGTCGTTCGTTATGCTCAGTCTGTTTCCACTCTCGGCAAACGCCGGCGAACAAAAAACGATTCTCGCCTTAGATAACATGACCTGTTCTTCGTGTAGCTATATGGTGAAGGGTTCTTTGCTAAAAGTTGATGGTGTATCAGAAGTGACGGTTTCGTATAAGCATAAAACAGCCGCCATTATTTATGATGATGCAAAAACAACTATCCCCTCATTGATAGAGGCAACAACCAACGCCGGTTTCCCATCACATGAAATCAAAGGGGAGAGTAAAAAGTAACAGGGCAAAAGAACATCGCAGAGCGCAAGGAAAAGAGACTCTTCCTAACGCTTCAAATCATCTTCGGTATTTGGTTTGTTGTCTACCTGATTTGGGCTTCTCCAACCTGCACCACCTGCCACTTTTAAGGAAGGACATTTAACATGAAATCATCCACCATGATGAAAACGGGAATTATCGGTGTCATTGTCGCCGCACTTTGTTGTTTTACGCCGATTTTGGTTCTACTTTTGGGTGCAATAGGGCTGTCGTCATTAACCGGATATCTGGATGTTGTACTATTGCCTGCTTTGTTCATCTTTATCGGACTAATCGTCTATGCTGGTTTTCGCAAAGAACATTCATGTTGCGAAAAATAGCAGGAGAACAGACCGTCCCAAATCCCACCCCTAGACCCCGATTCTCGGTAAAAATCGGACATCTTTAAAACTGCTTTACCGTAATGTTAGAAAACATGGCGGCTGAAAAAACCAACAAGGCCATCATCGCAAGGTATGGAATAAAAAGCGATGCCTCGCCCAACTTTGCGCAGTAATCACTTAGGCCAGCTTTTTCTTTTACTATGCAAAGATACACGCCGCCTAAGTTGACAAGCCCCCTGTCTGGGTTGACAATTTGGAAACAAGGGAAAAAAGAAAACCCGTCGTCCCGGAGAATGACCCCGGAGAGACGGGTTGTCTTTTTTCAAATGGTGGAGGGAACGCCGCCTTCCGGAAATTCAGTCTCCCCAGCGCCGACACATCAAAAGTCCTTTATTTACAATGCCTTGAGAGCTTCCGATTGCCGTTCTCTGCGTCCCTGCGCGGGAAATGTTTTTCTCCACATTTTCCCCAAACAGAGAATGGACGTGGGTTCGATTCCCGTTTGCATATCAAATGCGGTGATATCGTAACCCGAGTCTGAAAGCCCCTATTCAGAATCTTCATCTTTCTCTTTCAGCTGCTTGATCACCCGGTCAAAGTCGCTCTCGAAAAGGCGGTCCTGCACAATGCGGTATTTTTCAAATTCACT
>JAJRTC010000249.1 GCA_024278445.1 Nitrospirota bacterium | reverse complement strand
GGGAGCATTACAAACACTCGCCACAACCTGACCATGTCATACAACTCCAACGCCTCGGTTATGGATTTGTCCCGGAACGATTATGGCGAGGTATGCGTATATTGCCACACTCCTCACGGATCAAGCGGCACGGTTGGTGCTCCTTTATGGAACAGAACAAACCCTGCCAACACTTACACCATGTACAGCATCCCGCTTACGTCGGGCCAAACACCTACACAGCCGGGGGTTAACTCTCTTACATGTCTTTCATGCCATGACGGTACTGTGGCTGTTGACTCCGTTATAAACATGCCGGGATCCGGTGGTTACAAGGTTTCTCAGGAAACTTCACAAGACAACGTCTTTCTTGATACATGGTCTCCAGGGCCTGGTGATAGCGGCAGTCCTCACAGAACCTTATCAGCCAGCACAGGCTCCAATTCATGTATGCTTTGCCATCAGGGCACATTCGGTTTTGGGCCGTTTACGGTTTTTGCCATCGGGACGGACTTGACCGACGACCATCCTGTCGGTGTGCAACTACCCAATACCACCACTTATGACTTTAACGATCCTGGATCTACTGCTCCCGGGCTAAAGTTTTTTGATATCGATAGAGACGGCAGGGCTGATACAAACGAAGTTCGCTTCTACGACACAGGCGAGGGTTACGAAGTCGAGTGTGCTTCCTGCCACGATCCTCATGGTGTTAAATCTGGTGGTTCTGGCGCATTTATTCCGTCTTTCCTGAGGGTTTCGAACGCGGGTTCAACCCTCTGCCTGACCTGCCACGCAAAATAAACAGTTTTCTTATGGCAAAATCTGTGGTTTTTGGTCTGCCCGTGGTTTGCCCTGCTTTGCCTTAAGCAGATTCTCACGCGCTTTTTCTTTAAACTCTTGAAGCATGATCTCCCCATCTTCTTCTGATATTCGTCGAAAGACCTCTACCTTTCTAAACTTCTGGTCTACGGCATAAACCCTGTATGTTTCGTCTACCGCAACTCCCGCTATCAGGGAAAATCCCCCCGGTTTATCAAGATCGGGGCTAAAAGAACCTACGGCAAGCAGAAGCTGGCCCTTGGGGTTGAATATCTGAAAATTGCCGAATTTCGTATCTGACACATAAACATTGCCATCAAGATCTACGGCTATACCGCGAGGACGCGCAAGCTGGCCGAAAGATTTTCCTACGCCTCCCCATGATCTTAAAAACTTGCCGGTATCGTCAAAAACCTGCACGCGGAAATTGCCCGTGTCCAGAACATAAAGGGAGCCATCCGGGCCTACGGTTGCGTGAGTGGGGAGGTTGAACTGCCCGAATTTTTTGCCACGTTCGCCTATAGTGAAAAGCTTTTCACCTGCCGCGTTAAAGGCTATAACACGGTGATTGCGGCTATCGATGCCGCCTGCGTCTACAACGTATATTCTTTGTCCGTCTTCTGTCACCGCCACATCCGTTGGGCGGTCAAAGTCTTCATTGGTTCCGATAAATTTTAAAAAATGGCCGGTATCGTCGTAAACCATAACGCGCTGGATTGAAGCGTCTACAACGTAGTAATTGGGAGTCCCGTCAAGGGCCACTCCTAGTGGCTTTCCAAGCTTGCCGCTCCCCTTCGCACCAAATACCAGAACCTCGCGCCTTGGCACATCAAAAATGTAAACTCTTCTTATAACCGTATCGCTAACGATTATTCTTCCCTTGCCAGCCGCTACGTCGAATGGTTTTATAAGTGTGACGCGTGGAGAACCGTCACTGCTCGTTAATGCCTGTCTGAATTGATCCTTTAATATCTGTCGATAAATGCTTTTTTCTGATCTTAACGTAAGTTCATATTGAAAGCGGGGACGATCCGGAGGATGTGGCCATACCGGAGCCACAAATTCCACCACTTCCACTTGAGTTGTGCAAGAGATCATCGTTACGGTGAGTAACGCCAGTGCCAGAACTCGAAGAGGGCGGCAACTATTTAGAAAAATTAACATCTGTTTTCAGGCAAAACCATAATTTATAAATATATGGTGGCACTTAGTCTTCAGTTTCAGACTTTATTTGCTCTATTGTTTGTTTTACAAGGTCTTCGGCCACGTTTAGTGTGACTTCGGTAGCCACTGCCCTGAACGTTTCTATTATTTGCGGCTTTATTTCATCAATGGCTGATTTTACCGCCATCTCGATAGTTTTTTTGATGTCATCTTCTGTAATTTTCCCGCCCGCCGTTTCTTTTATCGCGCCTTCAACGACGTCATGTAAACCTATTGTTCTTAATGTTTCAAATGCGGTAGAAATTCCCTGGCCCAGTTGGTCGTCCATAGCAGATGGAGTTTTCTCCGGTTCTGTTTCAGGTTTTTCTTCCTGGTCGTCTATCGTTGGTTCGTATGTAGACTCAAGCTCGCTAACGGCCTGGTCGGAAAGCTCTTTTTCTCCTAAATCAATATCGGGTTCGATTTTTTCATATAGTTCCGTGTCTTCTACGTCAGGTGGCGCTACTGGCAGAGGTTCTTCTGCGGCAAGGTTGTCGGCGTCAATTAATTTTCCGTCTTTTTCAAGGCTTTCAGACGCTTCATTGATGATGTCATCGGCAATAGAATCTACACTCTGGTTTTCATGAATATTATCTTCGTCGATAAGATTCATATTTATGTCTGCCACGTCAATTTCCTGGGGAACCTCATCTTCTTCGTCAGAGAGTTCCTCGTAGCTTAAGAAGGATTCCAGTTCCATATCGTCATCATCAAGATCATCGGCGTCTATTATGTTCTCCGGCTTAAGCTCAATTACGGAAGGCTCAGGTAGAGCGTTTTGGGCGGGAACGGTTTCCTGTAGCTCTTCTTCCGGCTCTTCAATAACCGGCAGATCGCTTTCTTCGTCTACCTCTGTGAGAGATTCCATAAGCGTGTCGAGAGAAATATCTATTTCGTCAAAGGTATCGCCATCCTCCTCGATTTCCACTTCCGCTTCTTCGTCGGGTGCCTCCGTAAGAAAAGCGGTTGTGGAGGTTGCTATCACGTCTTTTACCTTGTTCACTATCTCGTCTGACTTAAATGGCTTTTCAAAACGTCCGTCCGCCCTAACGGTGTTAGACTTTTCTTCGTCAAAATCGTCGAGAGCGCTTGAGAGGAGGTAAACGGGGATCAGTGCGGTTTTGCTATCGTTCTTTATGGCGCTACAGAGTTCGAACCCGTCCATCTGCGGCATGTTAACGTCGGCTATAACCATGCTGGGCTTCATGTCGAGGGCCATTTCAAATGCTGTCGCGCCGTTGTTTGCTATAACGACTTCAACATCCTCGTTCTCGAAAGCCAGTTCGAAAACTTTCTGGATTGTGGCACTGTCGTCGGCCACCAGTATCCTGGGTCTGCTCATTGGTTCAGTATATTATCTATATATAGATGTAAGAAGCTCGTTTTGTTTTTCGGTTTCTTTTCATATAACCTTTAGCGCGTCTAACCCCTTAATTTTACTTAAGATATCACAATTTGTCGGGGGCGTCAAACTGCCTGGTGATGGTTTTTCAAGTGGGTTGCCTGCATAAGTATTACTAGCGGGCCGGTTGACCGGAAAATCAATGTTATAAAGCAGTAAGCACTCCTTTCTCTTAAACGCACAACTAAATCTGTGTAAGGCGGCATATTCTGCGCCGCTTATGTAAGAGGATAGCAAATGCCTTGCATGACTTAAATATCAGGTGTGGGAAAAGAAGAACCTGATAGACTTGATTGATCTGGGCCTACTTTGCCAAAAGGTTTAACTATATAAATTTGGGGGCTGTCCCAGATAACACGATAATGTGTTATGGAGGATGGTATGAGAAAGCAAGGGCGCTCTACAAAAGAGAGCATGGAACGAAGAACTCTCTTATCTGCTAGAATCTTCCTTAGGCACATTCAACCACATTTGGACGCACCTCCCTTTCTTATGGATCATGTATGAAAGAACCAGTTTTTGAGAGAAACAAGCACGTTTACCATAACGAGACATTTGTTGAGTTAGTTAAGGATGCTGTAAGGTTTTTTAATGGAACGCCAGTCCACACACTGCCCCCTCCTGAATCATTTCAGGGTACGGGAGTGTATGCTCTATATTACATTGGGAATAATTCTCTGTACGGGACGTATTCTGGACTAAATAGACTTGATTATAGAAACCCAATCTATGTTGGCAAAGCCGTTCCTGAAGGGTGGCGTCAATCAAGAATATCAGATGCAGAAGATTCTAATTCCAGGGAGCTTTACACAAGGTTGCGGGAGCATTCTCGAAGTATCAAGGCTCCGGGTGATTTGGATGCAAAGGACTTCATGTGCCGCTTTGTTATTTTTGAAAAAGATGGTTCGGATATGATTGGATCCATTGAAGCTACGTTGATAAAAATAAACGTTCCTTTATGGAATAGTGCCGTGGATGGTTTCGGCAATCACGATCCAGGAAGTGGCCGTTATGAACAAGCAAAGTCCGACTGGGATGTTATTCATGTCGGTAGACCATGGGCGCAAAAATGCAAAGGTGTGCCGACAGATAAGAAGGTTATCTTGGGCAATATAAAAACACATGAAGCAGCAATAAAATAGAAACATGCGCTCATTAGAAATATTCTCCGGTGCTGGTGGGCTTGCCAAAGGATTGGAATTGGCAGGATTTGAGCATACAGCTTTCATTGAGCATAACAAGGATGCGTGTGATTCCTTGCGCGCTAATTTTGATGCCAATAATGTGTTTTGCGGGGATATTCAAAAGTTTAATTTTAGTAGCTTAGATGATGTTGATATTGTTGCAGGCGGGCCACCATGCCAGCCCTTTTCCTTAGGTGGTAAGCATGTAGGTGAACTCGATACACGGGATATGTTCCCGTTTGCCATTAGATCGATTGTAGAATTGCGCCCGAAGATATTTGTTTTTGAAAATGTCAAAGGTTTGCTCAGGCAATCATTTAGTGAATATTTTGAATACATCTTGCTTCGGCTTCGAAACCCAAACAACCCAATCAGCCGAGGTGAAGACTGGCGTAAGCATTTAAGTAATCTAAGGCGTATTAATCAAAATGACTATGAGGGTTTGTCTTATAGAGTCAGCTATAAGCTAATCAATGCTGCGAATTATGGAGTGCCACAATTACGCGAACGTGTTTTTATCGTGGGCGTAAGGTCTGATATAGAAGTAGCATGGGAATTTCCAAAGGCATCTCATTCAGAGGATAGCCTTCTGTGGGCCATGCATGTGACTGGCAACTACTGGAGACGGCATGGGGTTTGTTCGTCGAAGCAACCTAAACTCGGCAAAGCACAAATGCTAAAAGTAACTGAATTGAAGCGAAAATATGGCATGTTTGAACCTGAGATGAAGCCTTGGCGCACCATTAGGGATGCGTTGTCAAACTTGCCTGATCCAAAAGAAGAGCACTCTATCAAAGACCATGTCTTTCGGGGAGGCGCGAAGGTTTATCCAGGCCATACTGGAAGCTATTATGATAGACCGGCTAAGACGATTAAGGCAGGTGGACATGGCGTTCCTGGTGGCGAAAACATGATTCGATATGAAGATGGGTCAGTAAGATATTTCACTGTCCGTGAGGCAAAAAGAATCCAGACTTTTCCGGATGATTTTATAATCCATGGCTCTTGGGGTGAGGCAATGCGACAAATAGGCAATGCCGTCCCTGTTGACCTTGCTAAGATAACTGGTCTCTCATTGGCTCAATGTATTATTAAGAACGAACTTGTGTTGTCGTAAGTTCGCCTCTTCTTTCTTTTGCTCACTCCAGTAACATTTCAGGTCGGCAATGACTAATAAAATGAATAATGCGGAGAACTCGAATCGCAAACGGTACTATTTTAAGGGAGGGTTACACATAGGTGTGTAGTCATTGCTCTTGTCTTCCATGGTTAGAGGTTTTGTAGGTTCTATACACAGATGTATCGTGTAAAATATCTCCCTGTGAATGGTTTTCGAAAAAACCGCATAGAAAAGCCATTTTTAAGCAAAAAGCTTACAGTGCGCTTACAAGCTTGCAACCTGTTTTTGTTAGTGCTGTAACTTGTTGATTTTACCTGCGGAAGATGAACGTGTCCGGTGGCGCGGCTGGACTTCAAATCCAGACGGGGTTTTTATAAAGCCCCGGAAGGTTCGACTCCTTCCATCTTCCGCCATTATTTTAATGTTACAAGCGTAGCGCCGTCTCCGCCGCCTGCGTCTTCTTCTGAAGCGAAATCTGCTACGTAGGGTGACGTAACAAGATATTCGCGTATAGCTTTCCTTAACGCCCCTGTCCCTTTGCCATGGATTATACGCACTTTTTCGGCTTCACCATCCATGGCTATATCGAGCCTGTTTACCAACTCTTCTATCGCTTCTTCTGCACGCATTCCACGGATGTCCATTTCTATCGTCGGTGTTTGTGACGAATCGCGCCTGGGGCCCGATATGCTTTTTACTATTATGGGGCTTTGCTGTGCTGTTCCTTTACCGGTGCCAACCACGTCGGTCAAGTTCACCGTCATGCGCCATGTTCCCATGATTACTTCAATTTTTCCGCCGGACGGTTTCGACATGGCTTTGCCTGTTTTTTCTAACGGGACAATATAAACGTTATCGCCTGCCTGTAGTGCGTTGCGGCTGATTCTCTCGATCGGCGCGGAGGCCCGTTTGGATTCATCGGCCAGTTTTTCAAGTTTTTGTTTAGCTTCGATCAAGGCACCACGGTCAGAGCTTTTTGCGCGTGCTTTTTCCACGATTTCCAAAATTTCCCGCCGCGCCCGTCCTATATCCGCCGAAAGTTTCTTTTTTACATTTTTTGAAAATTCGCGTTCGCGCTCGGCTATTTCATCTTTCTGTTTTTGCGCCGCATCTTTTATTTTTATTGCGTCTTCCAAAGCTTTTTGGGTTTCTGTACGTTCCCTTTCCAACATGATTTTTTGTTCACGCAGGTTGCGTAACGCATTTTCTATTCTCTCGTCACCTCCTTCAAGCTGTAACCTTGCAGACGAGATGATGGAAGAGGGGATGCCAAGCTTTTCTGCAACGGCCAGGGCGGAACTTGAGCCGGGTGCGCCGTCTACCATCCTGTATGTAGGGCTTGCGTTAAGTGCGTCAAACTCCATCGAAATGTTGTGATAGCCTGCCTGCGACTGAGCCATAATTTTAAGCTCGTTAAAATGGGTAGTCACCACAACTTCCGCGCCCCTGGATATAAGGTGATCCAGCACGGCCACGGCCAACGCGCTTCCTTCTTTCGGGTCTGTGCTAACCATCAGTTCGTCCAGCAGTACTAGTGACGATTCGCCCGCGTGTTCTATTATTTCGTTCATGTTCACAAGGTGGGCGGAGAAAGTGGAAAGATCGGCGGAGATCGACTGGCTGTCTCCAATGTCTGCATAAATACTTTTGTAAAACGGTATCTGTGAGCCTTCTTCCGCCGTAATATAAAGCCCCATCCTGGCCATAAGCGACAAAAGCCCGATAGTTTTCATCGCCACGGTTTTTCCGCCGGTGTTGGGGCCCGATATTATTACCACCTTTGTGCTGGTGGAAACGGACATGCTGTTTCTCACAACACTTTTATTTTCTAACAACATCATAGGGTTTGCCGCGTTTTTAAGGTCTATCGCGTTTCCGAATATTGGGCGTGACCCGCCAAGATCCAAAGACAAGCGTGCCTTTGCCGATATCGTGTCCAGTCTTGTTACCTGCTCGTGTATTTTTAAAATGGCCTCTTCTTCTTCAGATATCATGTGCGATAGTTCGCCTAAAAGCCTTGCCACCTCGCGGGCGAGTTCTATCTCTTGCGTCTTAAGCTTGTTGTTCAAATCGATCAAGGCTTTGGGCTCTATAAAAAACGTCTGCCCCGTGTTGGACGAATCGTGAATAATTCCTTCAACGTGTGACTTATGCTCTGCCCTGACAGGTAAAACAAACCTGTTCTCCCGCAGGGTGACATATTCATCCATCAACATGGGGGCGACCCCGGTATCTTTTAACAGTGCTTCTGCTTTTTCACGAATCGATCTTTTTATGGCGTTTACGGCTTGGGAGAGCCTTTTTATCTCAGGCGTTGCATCCGGGCGGACGACTCCGTCTTCATCTATCGATTCATCTATAAGAGACGCAAGCCCGTAACAGGAAGGTACTTCCGCCCATAGTGGATGATTTTCGTCCGCCGCCTCCCCTTCAAACACTAGTGATATCTTTTCGCCATTTTTAAGTATAGGGAGAAAGGAACGTATGGCGGTTCCATCCAACGCCTGTGCTTTGCGTACTTTTATTAAAAGAGGGGAGGGGTCTTCGCACGGTTCTATATAAAAATCGGGGCGAGACAACAAAAGCCCTGTCATTTCCTCCGTTTCGTCCAAAGCATTTTGCGCGTCCGCAAGTGAAGAAGCGCTTTTCATTTCATGCAAAACATCTTTGCCACTCGTGGTGCTGGCGCGATTTTTTAACGCTTCGATTATTTCGTTAGAGCCTATAAGCGCCCCTGATTTTTCAAGAACCGTTCTTGCCATCTTTTTCCTTTTCACGTTTGGTCGCACGGGCTTTCATCCTGTGTTCGAGCGCGTCTTTTTTATATTTGTTTTCACCCCATGTATACCAGTTGAAAAGTTTCGTTAACATAACGGATAGTATGAGCCCTCCTATAAGGGCTATGGGGATTAGGTATTGTTCCATATTAAAACTCTATTTTTGCTCGCGTTCCGTGTTCCGGTTTTTTAGGTTTGCGTATTATATAAAAATCACCGTTTTCTACAAGTGCTTCTGATGGTGTGGGGTGCGACAGAAAAAGGGTCATCCCGGCGGTATAGCCATAGGCACCGGAGTTGAACACGCCAATCAAATCGCCTGTTTCAGGTTGCGGAAGTTTTACCCTGCGTGAAAACTGGTCGGCAGATGTACACAACGGGCCTGCTATCGTTACGGTTCTGCTATTGCGCAAGTTCATCTTGTTTAAAATAGCGGTAGGATAGTTTTTGTTAAGAACTATAGGAATAAGGGCATGATGTATCCCCCCTTCACAGATAACAAACGTTTCTCCGCGTGACTTTTTTATGTCCGTTATTCGGGATATATATATTCCCGACGGGCCAACGAGATAACGCCCCGGCTCGATTAAAAATCTGGTTTTTGAAAAGATTGGCGACGATCGCAGACCCTTGATAATTGCGTTAAGGGATTTGCCTAGCGCCTTTACGTCAAGCTCCGCATCGCCATCTTTAAACGGAATGCCAAACCCGCCGCCGAAGTTTATCGTTTTAACGTTCATGTTAAGGTTTATAGCAGTTGTTTTTACCCAAGTGGCGAACTGGCGATATGCCGTGGCCAGAGTTTTTGCGTTTGCCAACTGTGTTCCGGGGAAGCAATGAAACCCTGTAAATTCTACCCGGTTATCGTTTAAGGCTTTTTTTGCGAGGTTTTTTATTTGTGTGTCATCGATTCCAAATTTACGCGGGCCGCCTATCATTATTTCACCTTTCTTTTTGGCAAAATCGAGGTTAACCCTGAATGCTATCGGCGTTGGTCTTTTTGCCGTTGAGGCTTTTAAAACACGAAAAAGCTCTGTTTCTGATTCTATATTTATGGAACCTATCTGTTTTTTAATTGCAAGTTTCAGTTCTTTTTCACTTTTGCCCGGCCCTGCAAAAATAATTTTTTCCGGTTTGAACCCGGCTTTCATAGCAAGGGTAAGCTCACTTCCAGATGCAACTTCAGCCCCTGCCCCAAGTTTCTGGAAAACCTCGGCAACAGCCCTGTTAGGGTTTGCCTTCACGGCATAATGAATGGTTACTTCTTTGGGCATGGCAGATTTTAACTTTTTCATCTGCGAGCGCATTATCATGGCGTCGTAGATATATAGCGGGGAACCTGTTTTTTTTACAATACGGCCAATGTCGATGCTACCTATATATAGCGAGCCGTTTTTTGTTTTAAAAAGATTTTTTTGGTTCACCGCGTCAACTTTTTTAAGAGGATGGAGGAGTGGCTCCGAAAATCATCTCGTCTACACGCTCTATAAGGGCTGTGGTGTCAGGTTTGGGTACAACCTTGGCCGCTCCTAACGCCAACCATTTACCTGCGGTTTCCTTATTTGTCATGGACGAAAATATTACTATGGGCATGTCATGAAGCACTTTTATTTCCCCTATTTTAGGGATTAATTCTTCACCACTTATTATGGGCAGTTCGATGTCTGTGATAATAAGGTTAAGGTACCTTTTAATGTCTATGTTTTTACTTACCGCTTCATTTGCAACCCATATGAGTTTTTCTAACGCCTCTTTTCCGTTACCAGCACTAAAAACACGGTACCCTGCGCGTGACAAAAGATCTACTATCTGCCTGCGTGTGAAACGAGAGTCCTCTACCACAAACACTGTGGCCGCTCCCCTGTCTCGTGGAACAATAATCTCGTTGTTTAAAGGCGTGCTGGTGTATGAGCTTATGTTTGCCATAATTCCCTCGAAGTCGAGAAGGGATATTATCGAGTTATTGGTTTCTAACACTCCTGTAACAAACCCCTCTGCCTGGTTGCTCATTATCGCATCCGGTGGTTTCACATCGCCCCATGGAGCCTCTATTGTTCTAACGATAGAGGAAACACAAAAACCGCAGTGGGCGTTGTGAAAGGTGGTTACAATAGCCTTTCCTTTTGTAGTATATGGTGCGGTGACTCCCATCCACTTAGGCAAGTCTATAAAAAGACATGAAGTTCCTCTGACAGGGGCAACGCCCATGATGGCGGGGTGAGACCTTGGGAACTCAGATAACGATTGCGGTATCTGTACGATCTCTTTGGTTTTAGCTACGTTTATTCCGTAGTGGAGGTCGCCCTTTTTTACGCCCACGCAAAACTCTACAATTGTGAGCGAGTGTTCCTTTTTTTCCTCTTTCTGTACTCTCATGGCCTTTTGGCCAATATGTTATCACTTTGTGTCTTCTCTTAACAGGCACCCGTTAGAAGCGTGGAAAATTGCCATTTTAAGGCTTATTGCGCGGGATAGGCGCTTTAGGAACAGTGGCCCCTGTCCATCCTGAAAGTGTCCTGGGTTTGCGCTTCCAAATGCTACCACTCCTATAAGGTCTTTTTCGTAAACCAGCGGCAGAAGTGCTTCGGAGCGTACTTTTTTAGCCGTTTCATCCGGGAAGAAAGTTTCTTCGCCTTTTTTTACCGGGCCTCGTATAAGGGGTTCGCTTATCGTGCTAAAGAAGGTTGATAGTTTTTTCTTCTCTATAAAAAAAACATTATTCGATTCAAGGTATACGCTGGTTTTGCCCTCGTGATAGTCCTCCGGGTAGAGGCCCCTGAATTTTGTGTCAAGACTTGCTGTTATCATGCTCATCTCGAATATTCTGCGGCCATACGTTATGAGGGAGTCAAACATAACTTTCATGCTCTCAGAGGCAAAAACCAGTTCCTCCATTTCATTAATTCTCTGTTGCGCCACTTCATTTTCGGACGAGCAGTTTATCGCTATCCTCAGGTTCTTGCGCAATAGCGAATTATGACGCCTCAGTTGAGAGTTGGTCATCTTCGTTGCCCGTCTTGCAAGTTCTTGTCGCATATTCTAAAATTCTTTCATTCCTAGTCCGCATGCCTCCTTAAAAATGTGGGGACATCCAAATCATCCTCGTAATGAACGATGTCTGAATTAACCGCTTTTAGAACGTTGCGTTTTGGCGCTCCTTCGGGCGGGGTCGCATTGCTCTC
>JAJRTC010000018.1 GCA_024278445.1 Nitrospirota bacterium | reverse complement strand
TTTTCCGCAACAAGAACTTATCGCGGTCATATGAAAGGCGATAAACGCTCTACCAAGTAGCTCATACTGGCAAGTTAAACGAAAAAAGATCGAAGTTGCACACTCCGATCTTTTTTTATGGCCAGTGTTGTTGGTAGGTAAAACTTACTTGCATTTACAGAATGGAAAAAGAGGTTACGAAATGGCCTCGCAATATCCGGAGCTTATCTGAAATTACGGCGACATAGGTCTACTTAGCGATGACAACCGTAAAGGTTTTTAAAGACCTGAAGCCGCCTTTCTGTAAACGCAAATCCTGATTTTCGCACTTACTTTACGTCGGTTCTTTTCTCGATAAAGCGTACCATGTGGCGCACGCCCAATCCTACTCCACCTTTTGTTATGTAGTGGCGTGCTTTTGCAGTGTAGGCGGTTCCGGCAACGTCTATATGCGCCCATTTCGTCTCTGCCCCAACATGTTTTTTCAGGAATGCGGCGGCGGTTATTGCTCCTCCCGCTCGTGGGCCAACATTTTTTACGTCTGCCACATCGCTTTTAATCAACGCTTCGTATTCGGGCCAAAGCGGCATGGGCCAGCACGGCTCGCCTATCTCCTCACTGGTTTCTTTTAGCTGTTTTATCAGTGTTTCGTCATTGCCAAAAAGCCCTGACGCAAAGTCGCCTAGGGCTACCATGCAAGCTCCGGTTAAGGTTGCCATATCGATAACACAGTCTGGTTTATAGCGTTCGGCATATGCCAACGCATCGGCTAAAATAAGCCTTCCCTCGGCGTCTGTGTTAATAACTTCCATGGTGACGCCGGACAAGCCTTTTAGAACATCACCAGGTTTAATGGCAGAGCCACCTGGCATGTTTTCTGTCGCTGGAACAAGGCCTACTACGTTAACTTTCATTTTAAGTGCCGAAATGGCCCGCATTGCCCCTATTACGGCCGCTCCGCCAGACATGTCTGACTTCATCTCCTCCATACCGCCTGCCGGTTTTATAGATATGCCACCTGTATCGAAGGTTAAACCTTTGCCAACTAAAAGAATCGGCTTTTCAGCTTTTGGCCCCTTTAGCCATTCCATGATGATAAATTTTGCCGGCTGATGACTGCCGCTTGCCACCCCCATAAGGCCGCCCATCTGGAGTTTTTCGATTGCTTTCGCATCGAGTATTTTTGTTCTGATACCGAACTCGCGTGATATCTTGCGTGCTTGGTCGGCTAAGTGGCTGGGTGTCGCAAAGTTACCGGGCGAGTTGATAAGGTCACGGGCAAGGCAGGCTGATTCTGCCAAGGTCACTCCTTTTTTTGCCCCCTTTGTCATGAGTCCTTCTTCTTTTGCGGATCTGGCCACGATTTTAAGCTCGTCTATTTTTTTTGTTTCTTTTTCTGATTTGAGCTTGTCGAACGTGTAAAGGGCAAGCAATGTTCCTTCGGCTATGGCTTGTGCCAGTTCTGCCGGAGTCGCTTGTTTCGCCTGGGCTCTTGCCAAGGTTGATATATATATTTTTATTCCGGCCTGTTTCATGGCGGTTGCCGATTTGCCGGAAGCCTGACGTATGGTTTCAGCGGTTACATCAGCTTTTTCACCCAGCCCGATAATCAGAATTCTTTTAGCGGGGTGTTGACCCAACGTATCAAACGATAAGGTTTCAAGAGCGTTACCTGAAAAATCTCTCTCTTTTATTATCTGGGTAATATGCCCATTTAGCGCCTTATCAACCTTTCTAACCAGCGGCGATTGCTTTTCACCCTTGTTTAACCAAAGAACAAGGCCACCTGTAGCGGTCTCGTTAGCATCCAGAAATTTGGCTGTGATTTTCATTAAGCCTCCAGTTTTATTTTAAACTAATTGTCGTATTTTCAGTGATTAACGCACTTCAGTATATTATGAGGTGGAGTGACCATCAATGGTTTTTACTCCACTGGAGCCTTGCCATATCGTTGTGCTAGAATTCCACTGTTCAATGATAATCTTTTTTCAGGTGAGCGTATGAAAATTAAAAAGCAGGTTTTGCTGGCTCTGTTAACTTTTTTCTGCTTCGCTTGTGCCGGTGCGCCAGTTTCATCCGACCTCAACACATTGACGGCTTCCGGTAGCAGGGTTGTGGCGTTTACTGCCAAGTCTATGGTTTTTAGCGGTGGTAAATTGCCAACAGTTGTGCAAAAAAGTCTTAAGGGAACTTTGGCCATTACCGTACGGGCGGCAGTAAAAAGCTACAAATTTAAAATAAAGTTTGATGACAATCCTGCTGATGAGATAGAAGTCATGGTGGCTATCTCAGGGCAAACTGCCGGGTTTGGAGTTTATTCAAAAGGCCTTACATTAACTGAGTACCCAAAAGGAAGGGTTATAGGAAACGCCGTTTTTTTTGAGAGCAAAACTGAAAACGGGTCATCAAACGTAACATGGCTTTTGGGAGGTAATGTTCTCTCAAGCGTAATAGAAGCCCGCACCACCCAAGGTGATATCACATATTCCGAGGTAACAACGTATACTTTGCAATAAGGATTTCAGGTTGATAGCAAGGCTATCTTAAAACAAGCTTCATATCTGGCGGTAGCGCAAACAAAAAAGCGGTAGCGCAATTTTACTTTTGTTAAAGGGGTTTTATATCTGCGATCGCGTTATTTGCAGAGAGGGCTTCATATCTGGCGGTAGCGCAATTAAAAAGCCGAGGCGGTCATGGATATGCAGGGGTTG
>JAJRTC010000248.1 GCA_024278445.1 Nitrospirota bacterium | reverse complement strand
CCTGCCGCTATCTCGTTTTCAGCAACAGCATACGCCTTTGAAACGGCTTTTATGAAATTTTCACAATCAGGGTCAGGGTATTCAGAAAGTAAAGAGGCCACGCTTCCCGCCAACGGTTTCAGCCACGAAGGTTGCCCCAGCGGGTTCATGTTGGCAGAGAAATCTGCAATTTCATCTTCCGGCAAGCCGGAAACTCTTGAATGTTCTTTTATGTTTCCTCCGTGTTTTTGCATTAATACCTATTTTACTGACAACGCAACCATGACAAGCAAAACCAGAGCTTCGGTTATCTCGCACAACGCGCCATAAGTATCGCCCGTCATCCCACCTATCTTTTTGGTTGAGTAGGCACCAAACAGAAGAGTGGCAAACAGGTAAACCGCGATAACTAAAAATCCGGCAAACCCCAAAAAGCCAAGCGATATGACGGAGACGATCAAAACGGAAATAAAAGCTGAAATGCCAGACCTGCCATTTGAAAAAAGCGTCCCAAGCCCTGTTCCATTTGCCGTGACATATTTAAAAATGGAGATGGCAATTGTCATAGCACCGCGCCCCGCAACAGAGGCTACAATAATCGCAGTCGCAACCATTTCCTGAGGGATAACAACCAACGCCGATATTTTAACTGTGACGACACTTATCATTGCAAACGCGCCCAAAGCCCCGGTTCTGCTATCTTTCATTATCTCCATTGCGCGTTCTTTCGGCGCACCAGACAAAAACCCGTCGGCGCTATCTGCCACACCGTCGATATGAAGCCCGCCGGATATCCATGACATAGCCAAAACGGCGATGCAGACTGAGGGAATATGCGGCAGAAAAAGCAGAAGCAGATGATACAAAACGGATATAGCGATTCCCGTTAAAAGCCCCACCAGCGGAAAAAAAAGAGCGCTTTTAGAAAGCCCATCCTCGCCACCGCAAACTTGCGCGGGAACGGGAATGACAGTTAAAAACTTTACGGCGTCAAAAAAGTTTTTCATTTCCTAAAAGTCACAGATGTTTTGCAAAAAGCAGGTCAACCTCAAGATATTATTTGTCCTTCTCGGTAACGCTTGCTTCTTCAAAGGTAGCAACAGAGGTTAAGATCCGCTCGGCTGATTCTACAATGTTCATGGCAAGCGCGGCGCCGGAGCCTTCACCCAAGCGCATATTAAAATCAAGCAGTGCGTTTTTGCCAAGGACTTCAAGCATCACAGCATGCCCAGGCTCGGCCCCTAAATGAGACGCAATCATGCAATCCACTGTCTCAGGGCTTATACGGCTAGCCACAAGTGCCCCGGCGGTTGAAATGATTCCATCTACCACAACCGGTTTTTTAAGCGAGGCGGCACCTAAAATCAGCCCCGCTATGCCGCCGATTTCAAAACCTCCAACACGGGCCAGCGTATCGATAGCGTCGTTCGGGTCGGGCTTGTTTATCTTGATAGCCTTTTTGATTACCTCCGTTTTCAAACGAAGCATCTCGTCATCTATACCCGTCCCTCGTCCGGTCACCTCCTGCGGTTCTTTTCCACTTAGGATAGCCGCGATGGCGGATGAGGGAGTCGTGTTACCTATCCCCATGTCACCCGTGCCGAACAGATCGGTCTCGTCAGCGAGTTCAAGCGCCATTTCGATTCCGGCTTCTATGCTCCGCACGGCCTCGTCACGGGTCATGGCCGGCCCCGTCGCCATATTTTTTGTTCCCCTCGCAATTTTTTTTACAAAAAGATCGTTAGCGTTGTCAAAATCGTAATCCACGCCGATATCCACCACCACAACACGCGCACCAGAAACTTCAGCCATGGCGTTAACCCCCGCGCCACCTGCTAAAAAGTTTTGCACCATCTGAGGCGTCACCTCGCTTGGATACAGGCTCACACCCTCAGCCGTAACACCATGGTCGCCGGCGAAAACAACAACCGTCTTACGTTTCACGGCAGGTGCAAGAGAGCCTGTTATGCCAGCTAAATCTACAGATAAATCCATAAGCTTTCCTAAAGCCCAGTGCGGCATGGTGAGCTTTGACAACCGCTCACGCGCATTTTCTCTCGCCTGTTCGTTTTGCCCGGATATACCCGATATCGTTTTTTCAAGAAGACTCAACTTTCCCTCCCTTTTTTAAAATCATCGGCAAGCCGCTTGCCATAAAGTAAACATCGTCGGCAGATGAGGCAAAAGCCTGGTTAACCCTTCCCGCTGTATCGCGAAAAAGCCGCGCCACATCGTTTGCTGGCGCAATGCCCATGCCGACCTCGTTAGAGACGATTACAACCGTCGCATCTGTTTTCTCAAGCTCGCTTAAAAACCGGCGCACGCTCGATAGAATTTCGTTCTCTATATCTTCGTTATTTTTATCACGCAAATCGTTCATCATATTTGCGACCCACAATGTCACGCAGTCGATTAGCGCCACACCGCCACTTTTAACTTTTTTCATGGCCGAAAAAATATCGATGGGTTCCTCAATGGTTTTCCAAACAACGGAGTCACGCTCGTTTTTATGCCGTTTAACCCGCGCTTTCATCTCCTCGTCGCACGGGTTGCAGGTTGCGATATAAAATTTAGGGCCGGCAAGTTTCTCAGAAAACGAGAGGGCATATCCACTTTTGCCGCTCCTGCATCCTCCGGTTATAAAAACCAACCTTGCCATCAAAGAAGCTCAAGGCGGCTCAAAACTGTTGCGCCGTCATAAAAATCGAGCGTGGCAACGGAACCTGGCTGGATATCGAAAATATATTTTTTGTCATAAGGCAACTCCAGGTAGTGGCAAAGAAGATGGCGTATCACCCCTCCATGAGAAAACACCACAACATTAGAACTTTCGCTTTTCAAAAGAACGTTCGCCACTTTTTTTGTTCTTGCCGCAAACCCGCGCAAGCTCTCGCCCCCCGGAAAAGAAAAGCCCATATCCTCTGATATAAAACGCTTGAAAAGTTCTTTATCGGCCTTTTCTATTTCATCGAATGTCATGTTTTCCCATTCACCAAAATCAACTTCGCTTAAGTCGTTCAAAGTTTCAATAGGTATCCCACGTTTGCCGACGGCGGCTTTTGCAGTTTCCTGCGCACGGGCAAGAGGACTGCTGACGACACGATCTATTTTTACATGTTGCAAAGCATAAAAAAGACGTTCCACCTGGCGCCTCCCCTCCGGGCTCAAGTGAGAATCGGTAACACCGCAAAAGGCACCGATAGCGTTGGCCTCACTCATGCAATGCCTTACGAGATACATTTTAGATAACATATTAACCTTACTTCCACCCTGCGTCAGGATGCGCAATTTTTGCCAATACTTCTGCCAATTCAACCATTCTGGGACTTGGACGAACCATGAAACGCTCCCTTAAAATATGAATTTTCGCATGATTTTTAAACCCTTCAAGAGCCAGGACGTCCCAATCTTTTTTTATAGCATTTTCAGAAGGCTCATCATCAATATGCCCGTAAGGCGCTTCCACTATAATATCTGGACGAAGCCTGATGATAGCTTCCGCCGACAGTTTCGGATAGTCTATATTGCTTCCTTCATATGCGTTAACTGCGCCCGCTATTTTTATAAGGTCGTTAAAAAATGATTTCTCACCCGCCACAAAAACATTTCGGATGGTGTTGGCTCCGTAGTCCCTGCCAACAACAAAAAGCATTTTGGGCTTTTTACGCCCTTTTGTCCTTTCAATAATAGCCTCAAGACGGCTTTTAAGACTTTTCGCCAGCAGTTCCGCTTTCTCTTTTGCGTCCAGAAGTTTACCGATAACCCGCATGGTGTTTATAACGTCATCAACAGATGCGTTGCTAACGGTTTCTGTTTTAAAACCCAGTTTTTCAAGGCGGTCTTTACCTTCATTCTGCACCCCTACCAGTAGCACAAGGTCAGGCTTAAGCCTTGCGATAGCTTCAAAGTTAGGGCTCATATACCCGCCTACCCTCGGTTTTTTACGAGCGCCTTCAGGATAGTCACAATAGTCAGACACTCCTGCAAGCTTATCGTCGGCGCCAATCGCAAAAATTATCTCCGTTACGCTCGGAGAGAGAGAGACTACGCGTTTATAATAATGCGAGGCACCCGCCTTTGCAGAAGGCACCCCGCTATCGTGAGAGTTGCAGGCAAACATAAAAATGGCGAGCGACAACGCAACAACATTACTCAGCCACCTTTTAATCACCCGCATAACTTTTTCAACCTCTTCTACAAAAATGAAATCTGGCGAGGAGGAAGGCCGGTTGATATCGCCGAACCGGTTAACTGAGAGCCGTTACCAGCGTCGAAAACCTGAACGCCAGGGGCAGAATCGCTGGAATCACACACCCACACCTCGTCACCGTCCGTCGCCACGCAAAGAAGCTTGAACCCGTCCGTCTGGTAAAGATTCTGAACGGTTCCGGCAGATGTATCGAACATCGCAAGAATCGTATTAAACGAAGAATCGCTTATGATAGTAAAACCTTTTGAGTTGGAAGTGAAAACGGTATTACCTATCTGCCCGCCAAGGAAAGCTTCCGTAACGGAGCTGGCGGACGCCGTGTTAGTCGCCGTGTCGATAGTGGCGACGCCACCGTCTTCTGCAAAAAACGACCCGACACAGGAGATGGCAAGCAAACCGTTTGAGAGCTTTACAAATGCGCCAAACGGGTTTTGGAACGGAAGTGAAATAGCTGTTATAACCGTGTCGGTCGCCGTATCTATCACCACCACGGCACTCTGCCCGGTAGGCGCAAAGAAGCTGTCTCGATCGAGTGCCTGAATCGCAACATAAAGTTTTCCACCCGTAATGTACATCTGTGCCATTTCAGGAATGCCGTCCGCATCGGCGTAAGCGGACAAGTTGATAGTTCCCGTCTGCTTACCTGTGGCAGGATTAACGATTAAAAGCTCAGCCGAGCCGTAACGTGACACATATGCCTTGGAGCCATTTACAAAGGCGATATCCTGTGGGTTCAGGCCCGCCCCCACGGAGAACTGAAGCGTGGTACTGTATCCACTATTTGGGTCAAGAACCTGAATATTATCGGCGTTTAGCCTGTTTATGACATAAACAAGGCCACCATACGCCCTTACCGCCGCATCGGAGTGTATGGAGCCTATGCTCTCAGTCGCTTCACGGCTATTTTTATTCACAGTAGAAAACGAACCGGTAGTAGAGTCGCTCGTTACGACGAAGACACCCGATGCGGATGCCCCACCGGATGACGAACTGCCAGATGAACCGCAAGCCGAAGCAAAAACGGCAACGGCAAAAGAAAACGCTACAATACGTGTTTTTAGAAAAATTCTTCTCATTGCTAACCCTTCGAAATCAGATATAAAACATTTTCGGGTGAGATAAAAAAAGCGTGTGTTTTTTCAAGACAGGATATGGTGAAGAGGCACATAACCAAAAGCACGCACTGCACAAGCCAACCCCGTTGTTAAAAGTAAAACACACGGGGGACTGCACCCAGTTCGCTTGGTCGCCCCTTGCGGCCCGCCCTCTCCCGGAGCATAGACCACACACAAACGCAGACAGGTCTTCTGGCTTGTGGATCGTCCAATCTGTTTTCGCCTTCCCACACCGTTTTATCTACGGTGCAGTGGCATAGTGAAAACATCGTACCCACTCACAGCGGCGGGACCGCAACCGATTCTAACGGTTTTCCCTTTTAACCCCACTATAGGGGACCTGCGTTGAGGCTAATTCTGCACGACCTGACGACAAATTCAAGAACTATTTAGGCCGATACGGGAATCGCTTAAGATTCCAGCGACTTACGAGTACCGGCACAAGGCACCTTTGAATATTCAAGCCAAGGTAGCCGCACAAGCTCCCCCTATCGGAACTTGCAAAATTTTGGTATACTATTGTATGGTTTTAGTAGTTTAAGTGTTTTTTTCAAAGCAGGCGCAATTAACCACTTGCATGGTATTGTCAGGTTAAGAAAAGTTGCGCGGCTTTACTCTCAACCCCCTTTGAACACTTAGCCAAAGGAAACCATTAGTGAAATGCTAATATAACGTCCTTACCGGTTTTATACCGGCAAGGGTAACGCGAAATAAAATCAAAGCGGGGAACCAAGTTGAACCCTTGAACTTTGCTAAAGGCAAAACCGGCTGTAGAAATGCGCCGGGCCAAGGGAACACAAACCAGACACCATGAGCGACACCAGTAACACAGAAATAAGCAACCCGCCGCCCAAGCAACAAAAATCGTTTGCCGACAAGATGACAGGCAAATATCTCTTTGCGTTAGGGGTTATCGCAATTCTTGTTATCACAACCTACGTTGAACTCACCTTACGCATCCGCGTGGAAGGTGATTCAAGCGAATATATCGTAAACACAAGCGGACGGCAACGCATGCTCTCCCAGCGCATAGCGATGCTTTGCTTAAGGCTTGAGGACTTGCTTAAAGACAACGCCGGCACCGATGCAATCAAGAAAATACGCGGGAAAATTCTTGAAACCGCTAACCTGATGGAAGAATCCCATTATATTCTTACAAATGAAGAGATGTCGCCGGAAGTTAATAAACTCTACTTCGAACCACCAACCAACATAGACCAGCAGGTAAGCGCCTATATCGACCTTGCCAAGACGATGGCGATGGAAGCGGAGCTTGGTTATTCACATAACCGCCACCAGGTAGAGAGGCTTATCAACACACAGGATTTACTGTTGCACTCTCTCGACATAGTAGTAAATCAGTATCAAAAAGAAGGCGAGACAAGCATAAACGCGTTTCAGGCAAGGATGACGCTCATGTTCTCGCTAATACTGGCGTCTCTCATCATGGTCTGGTTCTTCATATTCCGTCCCATGGCACGTTATATACAAGCAGAAGCGCGGGCCCTGGCTG